>NZ_JBHUAL010000239.1:0-14331 GCF_042789775.1 Kitasatospora sp. NPDC056800
GGCTTGATGCCTCCGGGCCCTTCTTCTTTGTAGCGGGGACAGGATTTGAACCTGCGACCTCTGGGTTATGAGCCCAGCGAGCTACCGAGCTGCTCCACCCCGCGTCGGTAAACACGACTCTACGCGACTTCCGCCGAATGACCTAATCGGCTTCCGTCCGCCCCCTGAAGGCTCCCCGCCGCCCCCGGCGGGTCCGGCTGCCCGGCCCGCCCCGAAGGCCCCTGACGGCCCCCGGGAACGCCGCAGGGCGGCCACCCCGTGAGGGGTGACCGCCCTGCGTCAGTGACGCGCGACTCAGCCGGTGTACGGGCCGTAGTCGTAGTCGTCCAGCGGGACCGCCTGGCCGGAGCCGGCGCCGAAGGGCGACAGGTCGTAGTCGTCGTAGCCGACGGCCGAGTACATCGCGGCCTTGGCCTCCTCGGTCGGCTCGACCCGGATGTTGCGGTAGCGGGGCAGACCCGTACCGGCCGGGATGAGCTTACCGAGGATGACGTTCTCCTTGAGGCCCAGCAGCGGGTCCGACTTGGCGTGGATCGCCGCGTCGGTGAGGACCCGGGTCGTCTCCTGGAAGGAGGCGGCCGACAGCCAGGACTCGGTGGCCAGCGAGGCCTTGGTGATACCCATCAGCTGCGGACGGCCGGAGGCGGGGTGACCGCCCTCGGCGACGACGCGGCGGTTCTCCTGCTCGAAGCGACCGCGCTCGACCAGCTCGCCGGGCAGCAGCTCGGCGTCGCCCGACTCGATGATCGTCACGCGGCGGAGCATCTGCCGGATGATGATCTCGATGTGCTTGTCGTGGATCGACACACCCTGCGAGTTGTAGACCTTCTGGACCTCGGCGACCAGGTGGACCTGGACGGCACGCTGGCCCATGATGCGCAGGACGTCGTGCGGGTTGGTGGCACCCATGGTCAGCTTCTGGCCGACCTCGACCGCCTCGCCCTCGCTGACCAGCAGCTTCACGCGCTTCGAGACCGGGTAGGCGATCTCGTCGCTGCCGTCGTCCGGGGTGACGACCAGCTTGCGGGTCTTCTCGGTGTCCTCGATGCGGACCCGGCCCTGCGCCTCCGAGATCGGGGCCACACCCTTGGGGGTACGGGCCTCGAAGAGCTCGACGACACGCGGCAGACCCTGGGTGATGTCGTCACCGGCCACACCACCGGTGTGGAAGGTACGCATGGTCAGCTGGGTACCGGGCTCACCGATGGACTGGGCGGCGATGATGCCGACCGCCTCACCGATGTCGACCAGCTTGCCGGTGGCCAGCGAGCGCCCGTAGCACATGGCGCAGGTGCCGACGGCCGACTCACAGGTCAGGATCGAGCGGGTCTTGACCTCGCCGATGCCGTGGCGGATCAGCTCGTCGATCAGGACGTCGCCGAGGTCCGTGTTGGCGGTGGCGAGGAGCTTGCCGTCCACCGTGATGTCCTCGGCCAGCATGCGGGCGTAGACGCTGGTCTCGACGTCGTCGGCCTTGCGCAGCACGCCGTCCGGGCCCACGGAGCCGATCGCCAGCTTCAGGCCGCGCTCGGTGCCGCAGTCCTCCTCGCGAATGATGACGTCCTGGGAGACGTCGACCAGACGACGGGTGAGGTAGCCGGAGTCGGCGGTACGGAGGGCGGTGTCGGCCAGACCCTTACGGGCACCGTGGGTGGAGATGAAGTACTCCAGCACGGACAGACCCTCACGGAACGACGCCTTGATGGGTCGCGGGATGGTCTCGTTCTTGGCGTTCGACACCAGACCACGCATACCGGCGATCTGGCGCATCTGCATCATGTTTCCACGAGCACCCGAGTCGACCATCATGAAGATGGGGTTCGTCTTCGGGAAGTTCTCGTTCATGGCCTCGGCGACCTCGTTGGTCGCCTGGGTCCAGATGCCGATGAGCTCCTGCTTGCGCTCGTCGTTGGTGATCAGGCCGCGCTCGTACTGACGCTGGACCTTCTCCGCCTTCGCCTCGTAGCCCTCCAGGATCTGGGGCTTGTTCGGCGGGACGACGACGTCCGAGATCGAGACGGTGACACCCGAGCGGGTCGACCAGTGGAAGCCGGCCGCCTTCAGGTTGTCCAGCGTCGCCGCGACGACGACCTTGGGGTAGCGCTCCGCCAGGTCGTTGACGATCGCGGAGAGCTGCTTCTTGCCCACCTCGTAGTCGACGAACGGGTAGTCCTCGGGCAGCAGCTCGTTGAAGAGCGCGCGGCCCAGGGTGGTGGTCAGGCGGAACGGCTCGCCGTCGAACCAGCCGGACTGGCCCTCCTCGTCCACCGGCGGGGTCCAGCCGCGCGGCGGGACGGTGCCGGCCGGCAGGCGCAGCTCGATCGGGGCCTGGACGTCCAGGTCGCGGGCGTCGAAGGCCATGATCGCCTCGGCGGTCGACGAGAAGGTGCGGCCGGCGCCCTTCACGTTGTCGCGGTCCGAGGTCAGGAAGAACAGACCGAGCACCATGTCCTGGGTCGGCATGGTGACGGGGCGACCGTCGGCCGGCTTCAGGATGTTGTTCGAGGACAGCATCAGGATGCGGGCCTCGGCCTGCGCCTCCGCGGAGAGCGGCAGGTGGACGGCCATCTGGTCACCGTCGAAGTCCGCGTTGAACGCGGTGCAGACGAGCGGGTGGATCTGGATGGCCTTGCCCTCGACCAGCTGCGGCTCGAAGGCCTGGATGCCGAGGCGGTGCAGGGTGGGCGCACGGTTCAGCAGGACCGGGTGCTCGGCGATGACCTCTTCGAGGACGTCCCACACGACCGGACGGGCGCGCTCGACCATGCGCTTGGCCGACTTGATGTTCTGCGCGTGGTTCAGGTCCACCAGGCGCTTCATCACGAACGGCTTGAAGAGCTCCAGCGCCATGGCCTTCGGCAGACCGCACTGGTGCAGCTTGAGCTGCGGGCCGACGACGATGACCGAACGGGCCGAGTAGTCGACTCGCTTGCCGAGGAGGTTCTGACGGAAACGACCCTGCTTGCCCTTCAGCATGTCGCTGAGGGACTTCAGCGGGCGGTTGCCCGGGCCGGTGACCGGACGGCCGCGGCGGCCGTTGTCGAACAGCGCGTCGACGGCCTCCTGGAGCATGCGCTTCTCGTTGTTCACGATGATCTCGGGGGCACCGAGGTCGAGCAGGCGCTTCAGGCGGTTGTTGCGGTTGATGACGCGGCGGTACAGGTCGTTCAGGTCGGAGGTCGCGAAGCGGCCACCGTCCAGCTGCACCATCGGACGCAGGTCCGGCGGGATGACCGGGACGCAGTCCAGCACCATGCCGTTGGGCTTGTTGGTGGTCTGCAGGAACGCGGAGACGACCTTGAGGCGCTTGAGCGCACGGGTCTTCTTCTGGCCCTTGCCGGTGCGGATGATCTCGCGCAGGCGCTCGGACTCCTCCGCCAGGTCGAAGGTCTCGAGGCGGTCCTTGAGGGCCGCCGCGCCCATCGAGCCGGAGAAGTAGGTGCCGAAGCGGTCGCGCAGCTCGCGGTAGAGCAGCTCGTCGCCCTCGAGGTCCTGGACCTTGAGGTTCTTGAAGCGGGCCCACACCTCGTCGAGGCGGTCGAGCTCGCGCTGCGCGCGGTCGCGCAGCTGCTTCATCTCGCGCTCGGCGCCCTCGCGCACCTTGCGGCGCACGTCGGCCTTGGCGCCCTCGGCCTCCAGCTCGGCCAGGTCGGTCTCGGCCTTCTTGGCGCGGGCCTCGAGGTCGGAGTCGCGGCGGTTCTCGATCTGCTGGCGCTCGACCGAGACGTGCGCCTCCAGGGACGGCAGGTCGCGCTGGCGGCGCTCGTCGTCGACCCAGGTGATCATGTAGGCGGCGAAGTAGATGACCTTCTCGAGGTCCTTCGGCGCCAGGTCCAGCAGGTAGCCCAGGCGGGACGGCACGCCCTTGAAGTACCAGATGTGGGTGACCGGGGCGGCCAGCTCGATGTGGCCCATCCGCTCACGGCGCACCTTGGCGCGGGTCACCTCGACGCCGCAGCGCTCGCAGATGATGCCCTTGAAGCGGACGCGCTTGTACTTACCGCAGTAGCACTCCCAGTCCCGGGTGGGGCCGAAGATCTTCTCGCAGAAGAGCCCGTCCTTTTCCGGCTTCAGGGTGCGGTAGTTGATGGTCTCCGGCTTCTTGACCTCGCCGTGCGACCACTGGCGGATGTCGTCGGCGGTGGCCAGGCCGATGCGGAGCTCGTCGAAGAAGTTGACGTCAAGCACTGGTCGTCAAGCCCTCTTTCGTAAGTCGAGAGTCGTTCATGTGGTCTGAGGGGGGCCTGGGGGCGGGCCGGCCGCTGCTGCGGCCGGCCCAACCTCCGTCAGACCTCTTCGACGCTGCTGGGCTCGCGCCGGGACAGGTCGATGCCGAGCTCCTCGGCGGCGCGGAACACGTCCTCGTCGGAGTCCCGCATCTCGATGGACTGGCCGTCCGAGGACAGCACCTCCACGTTGAGGCAGAGCGACTGCATTTCCTTGATGAGGACCTTGAAGGACTCGGGAATGCCGGGCTCGGGGATGTTCTCGCCCTTGACGATGGCCTCGTAGACCTTCACGCGGCCGAGGACGTCGTCGGACTTGATGGTGAGCAGCTCCTGGAGCGCGTAGGCGGCGCCGTACGCCTCGAGGGCCCACACCTCCATCTCACCGAAGCGCTGACCACCGAACTGCGCCTTACCACCGAGCGGCTGCTGGGTGATCATCGAGTACGGACCGGTCGAGCGGGCGTGCAGCTTGTCGTCGACCAGGTGGTGCAGCTTGAGGATGTACATGTAGCCGACCGAGACCGGCATCGGGAACGGCTCGCCGGAGCGGCCGTCGAACAGCCGGGCCTTGCCGGTGGAGTTCACCAGGCGCTCACCGTCACGGGTGAGGGTGGTGTTGTCCAGCAGGCCGGTGATCTCGTCCTCGCGGGCGCCGTCGAAGACCGGGGTGGCGAGGTTGGTGCCGCCCTCGACCGTGTCGGCGCCGATCGCCTGGAGGCGCTGGGCCCACTCGTCGGCGAGGCCGGAGACGTCCCAGCCCTGCTTGGCGAGCCACCCGAGGTGGATCTCCAGGACCTGTCCCGGGTTCATTCGGGACGGGACACCCAGCGGGTTGAGGATGATGTCGACCGGGGTGCCGTCCTCCAGGAACGGCATGTCCTCGACCGGCAGGATCTTCGAGATGACGCCCTTGTTGCCGTGACGGCCGGCGAGCTTGTCACCGTTGGTGATCTTGCGCTTCTGGGCCACGTAGACGCGGACCAGCTGGTTGACGCCCGGGGGCAGCTCGTCGCCCTCTTCGCGGTCGAAGACGCGGACGCCGATGACCTTGCCGGACTCACCGTGCGGCACCTTCAGCGAGGTGTCGCGGACCTCACGGGCCTTCTCGCCGAAGATCGCGCGGAGCAGGCGCTCCTCCGGGGTCAGCTCGGTCTCGCCCTTGGGCGTGACCTTGCCGACCAGGATGTCGCCGGTGACGACGTCGGCGCCGATGCGGATGATGCCGCGCTCGTCGAGGTCGGCCAGGACCTCCTCGGAGACGTTCGGGATGTCCCGGGTGATCTCCTCGGGGCCGAGCTTGGTGTCACGGGCGTCGACCTCGTGCTCCTCGATGTGGATCGAGGAGAGGACGTCGTCCTGCACGAGGCGCTGCGACAGGATGATCGCGTCCTCGTAGTTGTGACCCTCCCACGACATGAACGCCACGAGCAGGTTCTTGCCGAGGGCCATCTCGCCCTCGTCGGTGCACGGGCCGTCGGCCAGCACCTGGTTGACCTCGACCCGGGCGCCCTCGTCCACGAGCACCTTCTGGTTGAAGGCGGTGCCCTGGTTGGAGCGGGTGAACTTGGCGGCGCGGTACGTGGTGTACGTGCCGTCGTCGTTGGCCACGGTGACGTAGTCGGCCGAGACCTCCTGGACGACACCGGCCTTCTCGGCGGTGATGACGTCCGCGGCGTCGACGGCGCAGCGGTACTCCATGCCGGTACCGACCAGCGGGGCCTCGCTCTTCAGCAGCGGCACCGCCTGGCGCATCATGTTCGAGCCCATGAGCGCGCGGTTGGCGTCGTCGTGCTCGAGGAACGGGATCATGGCGGTCGCGACCGACACCATCTGGCGCGGCGAGACGTCCATGTAGTCGATCTCGGAGCCCGGGATGTAGTCGATCTCGCCGCCACGGCGGCGGACCAGGACACGCGGCTCGGCGAAGTGCAGGTCCGCGGTCAGCGGGGCGTTCGCCTGGGCGATGACGTAGCGGTCCTCCTCGTCGGCCGTCAGGTAGTCGACCTTCTCGGTGACCACACCGTCGACGACCTTGCGGTACGGCGTCTCGATGAAGCCGAACGCGTTGACCCGGCCGTACGAGGCCAGCGAGCCGATCAGACCGATGTTCGGGCCTTCGGGCGTCTCGATCGGACACATGCGGCCGTAGTGCGAGGGGTGCACGTCACGGACCTCGAAGCCGGCGCGCTCACGGGAGAGACCGCCGGGGCCGAGCGCGGACAGACGACGCTTGTGGGTCAGGCCCGACAGCGGGTTCGTCTGGTCCATGAACTGCGACAGCTGGCTGGTGCCGAAGAACTCCTTGATGGAGGCGACGACCGGCCGGATGTTGATCAGGGTCTGCGGCGTGATCGCCTCGACGTCCTGGGTGGTCATGCGCTCGCGCACGACGCGCTCCATACGGGCGAGACCCGTACGGACCTGGTTCTGGATGAGCTCGCCGACGTTGCGCAGGCGGCGGTTGCCGAAGTGGTCGATGTCGTCGACCTCGACCACGATGTCGCGGCCCTCGTCGTCACGCCACTCGGTCTCGCCCGCGTGCAGCTTCACCAGGTACTTGATCGCACCGATGATGTCGGGCTCGGTGAGCACGCCGGAGTCCAGCGACTCGGCGTTGCCCAGCTTGCGGTTGACCTTGTAACGGCCGACCTTCGCGAGGTCGTAGCGCTTCGGGTTGAAGTAGAGGTTCTCCAGAAGCGTCTGCGCGGCCTCGCGCGTGGGCGGCTCGCCCGGGCGCAGCTTGCGGTAGATGTCCAGCAGCGCGTCGTCCTGGCCCTGGGTGTGGTCCTTCTCCAGGGTGGCGCGCATCGACTCGTACTCGCCGAACTCCTCGAGAATCATCTCGTTGGTCCAGCCGAGCGCCTTGAGCAGCACGGTGACGGACTGCTTGCGCTTGCGGTCGATGCGGACGCCGACCATGTCGCGCTTGTCGATCTCCATCTCCAGCCAGGCACCACGCGAGGGGATGACCTTGCAGGAGTAGATGTCCTTGTCGGACACCTTGTCCAGGGTGGAGTCGAAGTACACACCCGGGGAGCGGACCAGCTGCGACACGACGACACGCTCGGTGCCGTTGATCACGAACGTGCCCTTGTGGGTCATGAGCGGGAAGTCGCCCATGAAGACCGTCTGAGACTTGATCTCACCGGTCTCGTTGTTGGTGAACTCGGCGGTGACGAAGAGCGGGGCCGCGAACGTGAAGTCGCGGTCCTTGCACTCGTCAATGGAGTTCTTCGGCGGCTCGAAACGGTGGTCGCGGAAGGTCAGCGACATCGACCCGCTGAAGTCCTCGATCGGGGAGATCTCCTCGAAGATCTCCTCCAGACCGGACTTCGTGGGGACGTCCTGACCACTCTCCAGGGCCGCCTCGACCCGGGACTTCCAGGCCGCGTTGCCGAGCAGCCAGTCAAAGCTCTCGGTCTGCAGGGCCAGGAGGTTGGGGACCTCGAGGGGCTCCTTGATCTTCGCGAACGAGACGCGGAGCGGGGCGGTGGATGCGGCGGAATTGTTCGAGGCGTTGCGCGGCGCGGCCAAGAGGGGGGTCCTTCCGAGGGCTCGGAGCTCACTACGCGCGTACCAGCCGGGCCTTCACGGGCTTGGTCCCGCCTCCTCGCCACTGGCCTCCGCCGGGATCGAAGTCCCAGGTCAGAGCCGCTTTGCGGAGGCGATGCCAGACCCCTTCAGGGCAACGCAAACTCCGGGCGACGAGTCACGGAGCAGCTAACAGGCAGCGCAAAGGGACAGTGTAGCCAATGGCCACACTGCTGTCCAGCTCTGATTCGGAGACCGAATCGGAGACTCCTCCCGGTAGCCGGCGAGCGCGGACGCCCACCGGGTACTGCTCTAACTCACGTGGAGTCATTTCCCGCCGGAGCCACTGGTTATGCATCCAGTAGCGGACCAACCGGGCGGACTCGCGCCTTGAGAATCGCGCGCCCCGCCGGGTTCGTCAAGGGCCCGCCGACGGTGCGGGCCTCGACCGGTCTATCGACCGCGACCCCCTCGGCGTTACAGAAGCCGTGGTGGGGCCGCCCTCGACGACGGTGATCACCATACCGTCCGGCACCGACGGTGCCGAGTGGGCGTTCGGCCACACCGGTGGACCGGGCCGGCCGGGGGCGGCGGAACGGGGCCCCGCGCCCGGCCCAGGGGCCCGGGAACGCGAAAAAGCCGGGCCGACCACCCGCAAGGGTGATCGGCCCGGCTTCAGGCCCCCTCAGAGGGGGCGAGAAGTCACTTGACGGTGACCTTGGCGCCGGCACCCTCGAGGGCGGCCTTGGCCTTCTCGGCAACGTCCTTGGCAACCTTCTCCAGGACCTTGGCACCAGCGGTGTCAACGAGGTCCTTGGCCTCCTTCAGGCCGAGGGAGGTCAGGGTGCGCACCTCCTTGATGACCTGGATCTTCTTGTCGCCGGCACCATCGAGGATGACGTCGAACTCGTCCTGCTCCTCGACGGCCTCAACGGCGGCCGGGCCACCGGCGGCGGCAACGGCGACCGGGGCGGCAGCGGTGACGTCGAACTTCTCCTCGAAGGCCTTCACGAAGGCAGCGAGCTCGATGAGGGTGAGCTCCTCGAACTGCGCGAGCAGCTCGTCCTGGGTCAGCTTCGCCATGATGGCGTCCTTCCACTAAATCGGCAGGTGGTGCCGTATGTACGGGTTGGGCGGGCACGGGCCCGCAGCGAGGCGTGAGCCTGCCGAATTACTCGGCGGCCGCGTCCTCGGCGGCGGGAGCCGGCGTACCGGCACCGCCCTGCTCGACCTTGTCGCGCAGCGCGTCCACAGTGCGGACGAGCTTCGACGGCAGGGCCTGGAAGAGCGCGGCAGCCTGGGACTGCTTGGCCTTCAGGGCACCCGCCAGCTTGGCGAGCAGCACCTCGCGGGACTCGAGGTCCGCGAGCTTCTTGATCTCATCGGCGGACAGCGCCTTACCGTCAAGGACACCGCCCTTGATGATGAGAGCGGGGTTCTCCTTGGCGAAGTCACGCAGAGCCTTCGCCGACTCCACCGGGTCACCGGTGACGAAGGCGACAGCCGTCGGACCGTTGAACAGGTCGTCGAGCTCCGTGATCCCGACCTCATTGGCCGCAATCTTGGTCAGCGTGTTCTTCACCACGGCGTACTCGGCGTTGTCGCCGAGCGAGCGACGCAGGGTCTTGACCTGCTTCACCGAGAGACCGCGGTACTCGGTCAGCAGCGCCGCGGAGGAGCCACGGAACTTGTCCGTGATCTCGGCGACGGCGGCAGCCTTGTCGGGCCTGGCCATAGGCTTACGCCTCCTTCCGTGATGTCGAAGTCGGGCCGACCGCAAAAGTCGACCTGGGTCGCCGCGGACCGACTGGAGGGAAGGAAAGCTCCTGCGAAAACGCAATGAGCCCCGGTGCGCAGGCGCACGGGGCTCGTGACGACCTCGACGGGCGATCGCGCGAACGCGGACCCGGAAGTCGAAGCTCCAGACACACCTGCGCGGGCTGCCTGCGACGAAGCGCAGATCCTTCGGCCACCGATCCCTGACGGGCGCGGCGACAACCAGCGGTCTTTGGCTTCGGCAACAGTAACCGGAGCCCCTCACCAGGTGCAAATCGCCCTCGGACGGGGCATCCCCCGGGGTCGCCGCGGCACGGTCCGGCGGTTCAACGGGCCGTCGGCTCAGCGGGCCAGCGGGGAGACCGTCCGGACGCCGGTGTCCACGGTGTCCGACTCGGCCGGGGCCTGCGCCGAGAGCAGCGCCCCGGCGAGGTCGGTGTAGAGCACCGAGTCGTCCTGCCGGCCGCTGTCCCCGGTGCCGGTCCGCTGGAGCCGGACCAGCTGGTCCTTGTCGTTGAGCCAGAGGTCCAGGGTGAGCGAGGCCGAGCCGCCGGGCGAGAGCGCGGCCCGCAGGCCGTCCCGGCGGGCCGCGGTCAGCTGGGCCTGGGCGGCCGCGTACTTCTCGGCGGTGGTGGCGACCCGGTAGTGCTCGACGGTCGAGTCCTCGAACTTCTCCTCGCCGACGAAGACCGGGTCCGTCCCCTCGGCGGTGGCCGCGGTCAGCGCCTCGACCGGGTTCAGCAGGTCGATCAGCCCGGCGTACGGGACCTCCTTGTGGCCGTCCGCGTCCGGCGGGACGGTGAAGCGCTCCCAGTGCCGGCCGCCCTGCCTGGCCGCGGTGGCGGCGTCCCCGCCCTGGTAGGCGACGGTGTCCACGACGATCAGCTGCTCGGCCTCGGCGGGGGTGGAGCGCTTGATCTGGAGCGCGGTCTTGGGCTGCCAGAACAGCGGGCCGGACCCGGCGTCCGGGCCGAGCCGGTAGCTGACCTTGGCCCGGCGGGCGGTCTGCATGGCCAGCTGGGCGGAGAGCAGCACCCCGTGCGGCGAGCGGTCGGTGGGCTTGGCCTGGGCGCTCGGGGAGGCGGTGGACGGCGAGGCGCTGCTCAGGCTCGGGCTGCCGGACGGCGTGGCGGACGTCTCCCCGCCCCCGCCGCACCCGCTCAGCCCGCTGGTCAGCAGGGCGACGACGGCCACCGCCGCCAAGCGCTGCCGTGCCGCCATCGTCCGTTCCCCTCTCGCCCGCCCCCGTCCGACGGCGGCCCCGTTCCGGCCACCTTGCCACCCGTCTCCGACCGGCCCGGTGGCGGCCCCCCTCGGGCGGGCGGGTCCACCGGGTCGGCCGAGCCCGGACCGGCGCCGGGGCTCCGGTCCGGGACGGCGGGGATCAGCTGCCGGCGGCGGCCTTCTGGAGGTCGGCGAGGTCGATGTAGTCCACCGGGGTGGCGGCGATCACCGGGGTGCCGTAGTCCGAGTAGCTGACGGAGACGTTCACCGCGCCGACCTTGCTCTCGGCCTGCTCGGTCCGCTTGACCACGAGCTTGTCGGCGTCGACCCAGACGTCGACCTGCTCGCTGGCGATGCCGGCCGCGTCCAGGCCCTTCTTGATCCGGTCGGCCTGCGCCTGGGTGATGCCCTGGGTGGAGGCGATGGCCAGGTCCGCGGCGCTGATCACGCCGGAGTAGTGGGTGGTCGCCTTGCCGTTCACCGTCTCCGGGCCGACCTCGGTGACCTTGCCGCCGGCGATCAGCGTCCGGACGCCCTGCACCGGGTCCGCGCTCTGCAGCTGGTCGGTCGCACCGCCGGAGGCCTTGGCCATGTCGGCCATGGTGTAGCGCACCCAGCGCGGGCCGCTGTTCTGCAGCAGCTCCCCGCCGAGGCCCAGGAACACCGCGTCCTTGGTGTACAGGTAGTGCGCCTTCGGCCCGCCGGTGATCGGCGCCAGGACCTTGCCCAGCGGGGAGCCCGACAGGTCCATCGCGAGGTCGGCCTCCAGGCCGTCGGCCCAGGACAGCGCGCCCTGGCCCTTCACGGTGATCTCGCCGACCTGGATCAGCTCGTCGACCTTCGCCGACTTGGCCGCACCGGTCTTCTGGGTGACCTGCTCCAGGAAGACCGCCGGGCTGACCTTCTCCGGCTTCGCGCCGGTCGGGGCGGCGGCCGACGGGGTGGCCGGGGCGGCGGCCGTGGTCGGCGCGGCCGGGGCGGCGTTCTTGTCCGCCGACTTGTCGTTGTCGCACGCGGTCGCGGTCAGCGCCAGGGCGGCGAGGACGACGGTGACGGCGGCCTTGCGGGTTCCAGCCATGACTTCCCCCCTCGAAGAGCTGATTGTCAGCTCTTCTCATGCGTTTCTCATCCGGACTCTAACGGATCGCCGGAAGCCCCACGCGCCGGATATCCGCTCCCCCGTCACCCGCCGGCGGCGGGCGTCGCGTCCGCCGCTCCGGGAGCCGAGACATCGGTCGTGGTGACCGTGGTTCCCGCGCTCCCCCGGACCGTCTCGCGCAGCCGCAGCAGCTGCATGCCGGGGCCGACCCAGACGTCGTAGCCGATCGCCGTCACCCCGTGCCGCTGGTACCAGTCCAGCGTGGCGGCCCGCCGCTGCGGGCTCAACTCGTCGTCCTTGCCGAACAGTTCGGCCACCGGCGCGGAGCCCCGGTAGTGCGCCACGGTCACCCCGGCCAGCTGCTCGCCGCCGAGCGAGGTGAGCTTGACGCCCTGCGCGACCTCGTACGCCCGGCTGCCCGGGTTGGTGATCAGCGCGGTCGTCCAGCCGCCCGCGAAGCCCTCCGGGTCGGGGCCCGCCGCGGGGTCGACCGACTCGGCGGTGCTCCGCTCCGCGTGCTTGGCCGCGCCGCCCTGGTAGACGAGGTCGAGCGCGCCGTCCTTCACGGTCAGCCGTCCGGTGCCCAGCTCGTCGGTGACGGCCAGCCCGGCCTCGTCCGCGGCGCCCCAGACCAGGGAGCCGCTCGCGGTGCGCCGGCCGGCCGGGCCCTCCTGGACCACGTCGATCCGGGCGCCGCCGGCGTCGTCCAGCCCCTGCGCGGCCGAGAGCACCACCTGCTTGGGCGGCACCGGCGCGGGGCCCCCGGGGGTGCGGGTGGTCGGGACGGCCAGCAGGCTGCACCCGGTGGTGGTGAGCAGCAGCAGGGCCGCCACGAGAACGGTGGGGCGAGGGGCGGGCAGCACGGCACACTCCGGCGGTCACAGGTGCTCCACATGGTCTGACCGGCAGAGCGTACGACGGTTCGGCCCGTCGTTCCCATCCGCCGGTGTCCCGATCCGGCAACCGTTGCGGCCCGTCGGCCCGACCGGCCCGCGCCGGGCCCCGTACCGGCTCCTTCCCCGGGAACGACGGCGGGCCCGCACCCCCGGTGAAGGGGGTACGGGCCCGTCGTACGGACTGCTCTAGAGCACTGGGGCTCAGACCGCGGCCGGGTCCTCCTCGGCGAGGAGGTTGCGGGTGCGGTTCGGGTCCACCAGGACGCCGGGGCCCATGGTGGTCGAGAACGCGGTCTTCTTGATGTAGCGGCCCTTGGCGGCGGACGGCTTGGCGCGGAGCACCTCGTCCAGCGCGGCGGCGTAGTTCTCGACCAGCTGCTCGTCGGTGAAGGAGGCCTTACCGATGATGAAGTGCAGGTTCGAGTGCTTGTCGACGCGGAACTCGATCTTGCCGCCCTTGATCTCGTTCACGGCCTTGGCCACGTCCGGGGTCACGGTGCCGGTCTTCGGGTTCGGCATCAGGCCACGGGGACCGAGCACGCGGCCGAGGCGGCCGACCTTGCCCATGAGGTCCGGGGTGGCGACGACGGCGTCGAAGTCGAGGCGGCCCTTGGCGACCTCGTCGATGAGCTCGTCGGAGCCGACGATGTCGGCGCCCGCAGCACGCGCGGCCTCGGCACGCTCGCCGGTCGCGAAGACCAGGACCCGAGCGGTCTTACCGGTGCCGTGCGGGAGGATCACGGTGCTGCGGACCATCTGGTCGGCCTTGCGCGGGTCGACGCCCAGACGCATGGCGACCTCGACGGTGCCGTCGAACTTGGTGGTGCTGGTCGCCTTGGCGAGGCGGACGGCCTCGAGGGGGGCGTAAAGGCGCTCGCGGTCGACCTGGGCGTCCGCGGCCTTCAGGGCCTTGCTGCGCTTCATGGCTGCTCCTGAATGATGAATGGAGTTGTGGTGTCACGGGCCTGCGCGGGCCCTACCACAGGGGACGAGAAGGGAACTCAGCCCTCGACGGTGATGCCCATCGACCGGGCGGTGCCGGCGATGATCTTCTCCGCGGCGTCCAGGTCGTTGGCGTTCAGGTCGGGCATCTTGGTCGTGGCGATGTCGCGGACCTGGGCGCTGGTGAGCTTGGCGACCTTGGTCTTGTGCGGCTCGCTGGAGCCCTTGTCGACACCCGCGGCCTTCAGGATGAGGCGCGCGGCCGGCGGCGTCTTCGTGATGAAGGTGAAGGAACGGTCCTCGTAGACCGTGATCTCCACCGGCACGATCATGCCGCGCTGCGACTCGGTCGCAGCGTTGTAGGCCTTGCAGAACTCCATGATGTTGACGCCGTGCTGGCCCAGCGCGGGGCCGACCGGCGGCGCCGGGTTGGCCGCACCGGCGTTGATCTGGAGCTTGATAAGCCCCGTGACCTTCTTCTTCTTGGGAGGCATGTCTCTCCGGGTCCTTCCGAGAGGTGATTGCTGGTGCGTGCGAAACCGGGGCGACACCCGGCCGCCAGCACACACATCGGACCAGGCTAACGCGTCAGCGCCGCTGGACCAAAACGGGTTCGGGGCGGAGGCTCCTCGCC
>NZ_JBHUAL010000240.1:0-13926 GCF_042789775.1 Kitasatospora sp. NPDC056800
GCATTGGGGGTGGCGAGCGCCGCGAGGCCGGTCGCCGCGAACAGGGCGGCGCCGGTCAGGGCAGGCAGGAGTCTTCTCATCGGAGCCTCTCGTGGGGAGCGGGCCGGGAGCAGCAGCGTGACAGCAAACCCGCACCTTTGAAAGGCTCATGACATGAGACGCATACGCCTCACCCCACCCGACGGAAGCCCTACCGCAGCACCGGGAGCACCGCCTCGGCGCTACGGCCGGTCGCCGCCTCGATGAAGGCCACCGGGTCGGCCACCTCCGCCAGCAGGGCGCGGGTGAAGTGCAGCGCCCCCTCGGCGGGCGGCGGGCCGCCGACGGCCGCGATCAGGTCGAGCAGGTGGACGGTCGCCTCCATCAGCGCCACCTCGCCGAGCGCGCCGACCGTCACGCTGCCGAGCAGCGGGTGCGCCACCGTGGCCCCCGGCGGCAGGTCCGCGAGGCCGGCCAGCGCCGCCGGGCCCTCGACGCCGAACCGGGCGATCAGCACGGCGGGTTCGGCCACCTCGGCGGTCCGCTTCGCCGCCTCGGCGACCTGCCCGGCGGCGGTGTGGGCGATGCCGCCCGGCCGGTTGTAGGCACGCAGGATGCCGGCCCCGTCGGCCACCTCGGCCGGCGTGTCCAGGACGGCCGCGCGCAGCCCGGTGAACATCTCCGGCACCGGTGCCACGTGCGCGAACAGCTCCCGTACGGTCCACTCGGGCAGCCGGGTGGGACGGTCCCAGTCCTCGGCGGCCAGGGCCGCGCCCCGCTCCGCCCAGGAGGACCAGGCCTCCGCCAACAGCACGCGCACGGGATCGTTCTGACTGTTCATCGGCTCTCCTCGGGACGGTGATCACGGGATCGCCCCACGCTATCCCGGGCCCGCGGAAAGCCGTTTGCCACCCCCGCCCCGGGCCGTCACCATCGACCCATGACCGTCTCCGCCACCCGCCCGCTGCCCGTACCCGCCGCCACCCGCCCGGCCCCGGTCCAGCAGCAGCCCGGCCGCCCCCGGAGGCCCGACGCCCCCCGCGCGTGAGGGCCGCGCTGGCCGCGGGGCTGCTCGCCGGGCTCGGCGTGGCCGTCCCGGTGGGGGCCGTCGGGGCCTACCTGGTGTCGCTCACCGCACGCACCTCGCTGCGCACCGGCGCCTGCGCCGCCCTCGGCGTGGCCACCGCGGACGGGCTGTACGCCCTGCTCGCGGCGGCCGGCGGCACCGGCCTCGCACCGCTGCTCGAACCGGTCGCCCGGCCGCTGCGGATCGCCTCCGCCCTGGTGCTGCTCGCCCTGGCCGCCCGGACGGCCGCCACCGCACTGCGCGGCCGCTCCGGCCCCGCCGCCGGACCGCGGCCGTCGCCGCCCACCCCCGCCCGGGCCTTCCTCACCCTGCTGGGCATCACCCTGCTGAACCCGCTCACCGTGCTCTACTTCGCCGCCCTGGTGCTCGGCGGCGGCAGCCAGGACGGCGTCCCCGCCAGGGCGGCCTTCACCCTCGGCGCCTTCGCCGCCTCCGCCTGCTGGCAACTGCTGCTGGCCTCCGGCGGCGCCCTGCTCGGCCGGGCCCTCACCGGCCCGCGCGGCCGGCTGCTCACCGCCCTCGGCTCCGCCGCCCTGGTCGCCGCCCTCGCCGTCCGACTGCTGCTCGACTGAGGCCGGCGCCGGGCGTGGTGACCGGCGCCGCCGGGTCGGACGCGCTCAGCGACCGGGCGCCGGAAGGAGGTTGGCGAGCGGGTGCGGAGTGGCGTCACACACCGCGACCGGCCCCGCCACCCCGGTCGCCGCCCCCACCACCCCTCCCCCGGTCATCTGACCAGCGGGATCGGCAGCACCGCCGCCGCGCGGCCGCGCGCCCGTTTACGTCCTATTCCTCCCTTGTATCCTGGTTCTGTATCCGCTGAGTGACGTCCGCCGAAGACCCAGCCCGGCAGCGGGCCCCGCGCCCAAGCCGAGCCGACCGCCCGACGACGCCGCCACCGACCCGGAGGAGTGCGGAGATGGCCGAGCAGGACGCCCCCGAGAGGCGGGGCCGACTGAGCCGCCCGCTGGTACTGGGCGCCGCCGTGGCCCTGGTCGACCGCGAGGGCCTGGCCGCGCTGACCATGCGCAGGCTGGCCGCCGATCTCGGCGTGGAGTCGATGGCCCTGTACCGCTACACCCCGGGCAAGGAGGCGCTGATCGACGGCCTGGTCGAGGCCTACTTCGACGAGATCAACGCCCGGCTGCGGGCCGGCGCCGCCCGCGGCCCGCACGAGGACGGCTGGCGCGCCGAACTGCGCCGGATCGCCCGGGCGTTCGCCGCCACCGCGCACGCCCACCCCGAGATCCTGCCGCTGGTCGCGACCCGCCCGCTGGCCGTCCCGGTGGCCCGCCGCCCGGCCTCGGTGCTGGAGCTCACCGAGCACATCCTGGCCGTGCTCGGCCGGGCCGGCTTCGACGACGCCGGCGCGCTGACCGTCTACCGCACCTTCGTCGCCTGGAACCTCGGCTGCCTGCTGGTGGACAAGCGCCAGGTGGTCGACAACCCGAACGAGCCGGACCCGGCCCTGCGGCTCGGCCTGCACCGGCTGCCCGCCGCCGACTACCCCAGACTGCGCGCCCTGGTGCCCCGGTTCTCCGACTTCGACGACGAGGCCGAGATGCTGAGCGGCCTGGACAGCCTGCTCGACGGGATGCCCGAGCCGCCCCTTGACGGCTTCTACCGCAGCGACGCATCCTGAGGATACGAGGTACACGTCGGACATATCCGCTTGAATCCGGCACCGCTGAGCCGGCCGTGGGCCGCGCTCCCCCGGCGCCCGAGAAGAGGTCGCCATGTCCGCCGTTCCCACCCGACCGCCCCGACCCGACATTCTGCGCCTCCGCGTCACCGCCAGGGACCCGGAGGTCCTGCGCGCCCTGCTGCGCGAGGCCCGCCCCGACACCGGTGGCCGCCCGCACGTCGAACCGGACGGCAGCGTCGGCATCGACGTCTACGCCCCGGAGGACCGGATCGCCGCCCTCGAACGCGAGGGCGTCACCGTCACCCGGATCGGCAACGCCAGCGAGGCCGGCCGCGCCGCCCAGGCCGAGGTCGGCACCGGCGACCGGTTCGCCGCCGCCGACGCCGTCCCGCACGGCCTCGCCGCCAAGCCCGCCGGCTGACCCGGGAGGTCGTCATGCCGTACCTGAACATCACCGAGGTCGAGTCCGCCGTGGCCAGTCTGGCCACCGCCTACCCCGGCACGTCCGAACTGCTCACCCTGCCCGAGCCCTCCATCGAGGGCCGCACCGCCCACGCCCTCAAGATCGGTGCACCGGCCCCGGTCCCCAAGAGCTGCGTGATGATGATCGGCGGTGTGCACGCCCGTGAATGGGGCAGCTGCGAGATCCTCGTCCACCTCGCCGCCGACCTGCTGGAGGCCCAGCGCGACGGCACCGGCCTCGGCTACGGCGGCACCGTCTTCACCGCCGACCAGGTCCGGAACCTGCTCCAGCGGCTGGACCTGGTGCTCTTCCCGCTGGTCAACCCGGACGGCCGACTGTTCAGCCAGACCGCCGACCCGATGTGGCGCAAGAACCGCGACCCGGCCAACGCCGGGGGCAGCACGAACCCCGACTGCGTCGGCGTCGACCTCAACCGCAACTACGACTTCCTCTTCGACTTCGCCACCGCCTTCGCCCCGACCGCCACCCCGCAGGTGTCGGCCGACCCGTGCGACCAGCAGGTCTACGAGGGCCCGAGCGCCTTCTCCGAGCCCGAGACCCGCAACGTCCGCTGGCTGCTGGACCAGTTCCCGCGGACCGGGTGGTTCGTCGACGTGCACAGCTACTCCCAGGACATGCTCTACAACTGGGGCGACGACGAGAACCAGTCGGTCACCCCCGCCATGAACTTCCGCAACAGCCAGTACGACGGCAAGCGCGGCCTGCCCGGCGACGTCGCGTACGCGGAGTACATCCCCAAGACCGACGCCGACACCGCCGTGCTGCTCGCCGAGGCCTTCTGCCAGGGCCTGCACGGCGTGCGCGGCCTGGCGTACAAGCCGCTGAGCGGCTTCCACCTGTACCCGACCAGCGGCACCAGCGACGACTACGTCTTCGCCCGCCACTTCGTCGACCCCGAGCAGGGGAAGGTGCTCGGCTTCACCGTCGAGTGGGGCACGCAGTTCCACCCGCCGTGGGCCGAGATGCAGCGGATCGTCCTCGACGTGGACGCCGGGCTGGTGCGGTTCTGCCTGGCCACCGCCTGAACCCCTGCCCCGAAAGCCACAGTGCCCGACAGCAGGGCGCCCGCCACGACCGGTCGTGGCGGGCGCCTTGGGATGCGGGGTGCGCGGGTGCTCAGGCGGCCCGGTGGAAGAAGAACGGGTCGATGGACGGCGGCACCCGGGTGACCCCGTCCGAGCTGAGCAGTTGGTGGGTGGTGAAGTTGGCGTTGCGCTGGTAGGTCACGCCCACCGGGAAGTTGGCCCGGTCGGGGGTGTTGTTTCCGGCGAAGACGCCGTAGAAGTCCTTTCCGACCGTGACCATCCGGAGGTAGTCCCCCAGGTACGGCAGCTGCGTCCCGGCCGGCGGCACGTCGCCCGGGGCCTGGTGCAGCACATGGCTCTCCGTCGTCCCGAAGCCGTCGGCGGTCAGCTCCAGCACCGTCGACCACTGGTTGTGGACCAACTGCTGGTAGACCAGCCCGACCAGGCCGTCGGAGTTGACCGCCAGCGACGGGTTCTTGCCGTTGACCACGTCCGGGCGCGCCGCGGCCCAGGTCTGGCCCCGGTCCGCCGAGTGACGGCTGTGCAGCACGTAGTCGGTGGGGGCGGTTCCGCCGAGGTTGTCGCAGTAGGCGATCCAGACGCTGTTGGAGTCGGTGGGGTCCACGGCGACGGCCAGGTCCGCACCGGTGCGCTCCTGGCCCAGCGACCGCTGGTGCGGGTTGAACCGGGCCTTGCGGCCGGTGACCACGCGCTGGCCGACGTCGCCGACGGCCGAGTCGAGGAGGTCCTCGAAGGGGTTCGGTCCTACGCCGCCCTTGTCGTCACGGGTCATCACGACGTCGAAGGTGATCAGGGCCCCCGCGCCGGTGGCGGTCACGCTCAGGAAGGCGACGTAGATCGTGCCGTCCGGGTGCGCGGCGATCCGCACCGGCGGCCCGTCGAAGAGCGTGCCGGTGTGCCGGTCGAGCTTGACGGGCGCGAAACCGGCCGGAGCGGGCCCGGTGCCGGCGTCGTTCGAGACGTCCACGGTGGCGGTGCCGCCGGGCTGGGCGACGTCGTTGCTGCCGATGTACACCCGGTCGCCGCTGCCGCCGTTCGCCGTGACGGTGGTGGCGACGACCCAGGGCTGGTCCTCCCCGCTCCGGTCGACGAGCACGGCCATCGGCGTGCTCGCGGTGATGTCCGGTGCGCGCAGGATCTGCAGGTCGCCGCTCTGGCCGTTGAGGATGCCGGTGTAGAGCCGGCCCCCCGCCCCGCCGAAGCCGACGCTGATGTCCCCGGTGCCGAGAGCCCCGTTGCCCGGGACGACGCTGTTCAGCACCCAGGTGTCCCCGCCGTCCGTCGAGACGTAGACGGGGGCGAGCGGCCCGTTCATCGGGTCGGGGGTGAAGGCGGTCGCGACCATCTCCAGCGGGTTCTCCGGGTCGACCGCGAGGTTGGGCTCACTGTCCAGGTTGGTGTCGCCGCTCAGCGCCTTCGGGGTGATGTTGACGACCTTGATGGTGGGCATGTCGGCTCACCTCCGTTCCCGCAGCACGGCGAGCTTCTGCGCGGGCTGGTAGTCCTCGGGGTGGAGCAGCCGGTACGGCGCCCGCGCGGCGAGCTCGCCCCCGGTGGCGTGCAGCAGCCACAGGCCCAGCTGCCCGGGCGTCGGTTTGGGGACCGCGCGCCAGCGGATGTCCCCGCTGGCCGGGTAGAGCACGGTGGTCGGTCCGGGGGCGGCGCCGCCGGACTCGACGAGCGAGACGTCGAGTGTGGCGCGCCACCAGTGCGGGTCGTGCTCGGAGTACTCGGCCAGGCCGAGGTCCTCCAGGCCGACCACGGTGGCGACCACGACGGCGTCCGCCTCGGCGGCGTGCGCGGCCAGGTCCTGGTCGCGGATCTCCCGCTGCACCGAGGAGAAGGGGAGTTCGTCGGCCGTGGTGGCGGCCAGCGAGACGTGCTGCCGGACGGCGTCGGCCGGCAGCCGGCCGACCTCGGCCACGCCCAGGCCCTCCCCGTAGACCATCCCCCTGGTGAAGAAGGCCGCCGTGTCGCCGACCTTCAACAGCTCGGCGTCGGCGGCCAGTTGGACGGTGACCTCGCTGCCGCCGAGCTGCCGGAAGGCCGCGGGTGCGTGCAGCACCTGGTCCACCCGGACCACGGCGGTCCGTTCGTTCCTGGCCTCGGCCGGCAGGGCGGCGAGCGAGGTGCCGCCGACCCTGGTGACGGTGCCGAGGAAGCTCAGCGGCGCACTCCGGACGAGGTCGGTCAGCCGGGGTGCGGCGGCGGGTGCGGTGTCGGTCATGACGGTCCTCCGATCCGCTCACCGCGCGGCACGGACCGGGTCCGGGTGCGCCCGGCGCCACTCGGTCCGCGCGCCGAGCGCGCACCCGGCGGTGACGGCGGCCGCGAGCGCGACCACCAGCCACTCCGCGGCGCCGCTGCCGGCGTCCGGGTCGAGGCCGAGCAGCGTCTCGATCCACTGCGGCCACACCAGGGTGAGCAGGAACAGGAGCCCGGACAGCGCGCCGAGGGCCGTCTCCAGCCAGAATCGCGGGCGCACCGGGCTCGGTCGTCGATGGGCGGGGGCTTGTTGGGAAGGCATTGCCGCGCCTCCCCTCTCCCTCCACCCGGGCCGCGCCCGGCGCGCCACGCGCGCCGTCCCGGTGCCGCCGGGCCGCACGGGCCCCGCGACACGGCCGGCCGGACCGGCCCGGGTCGGGGTCTGCTCCCGTCGGCGCCGCCGGTCGGGGGCGTGGCCGCCGCGGGAGGGTGCTGCTGGGGGCGCGGCGCGGGGCCGCGCGGGGGGCCGTCTCTCGGGGCCGGGTGGCGCCGAACGTCGTCGGCGCCGTACGTCTACGAGGCACACGTACGAGGGACACGTACTGCGTATACGAGTCTGCTCGCCTCGTCGCAGCAGGTCAAGGGGCCCGGAGCGGCACGGGCGGCACGGGCGGCACGGGCGGCACGGGGCGCCGGCTCAGACCCGGGCGCCGAGCATCCGCAGGACCAGCTCCCCGTAGCGGCGCCCGAGCTCCTCCGGCGCCTCGGAGGAGTTGTCGGTGTACCAGCGGGAGACGTCGATGCCCAGCGAGGTGACCGCGCGGGCCGCCGTCCGCACCTCCGCCACCTGGAACTCCCCCGCCGCCACGCCCGCCTCGATCAGCGCGCTGACCTCGCGCTCGATGTCCAGCCGCAGCGCCGCGACCACCGCGTAGGCGTCCTCGGGCAGCGCGTGCAGCTCGTAGTTGACCACCCGGCCGACCGTCCGGGCCCGGGCGTGCCAGGCGGTGAACTGCTCGACCAGCTCCCGCATCCGCTCGGCCGGTCCGCCCCCGCCGGCCACCGCGCCCCGGACCAGGGTCAGCGTGGCGGCGTGCCCGGCCCGGCTGATCTCGGCCAGCAGCGCGGCCTTCGACTGGTAGTGGATGTACAGCGCGGCCGGACTCATCCCCGCCCCCGTGGCGATGTCCCGGGTGGTGGTGGCGTGGAAGCCGCGCTCCGCGAACGACTCGACGGCGGCCTGGAGCAGCCGGTACGCCGCTTCGGGGCGGGCGTCGGCGCCGGGCAGGGTCGGCCAGAGGTCGGCGAGCGGGGTGCTGGTCATGGCGTCATCCTCCCAGAGAAACTCGTACAGGCTTTCGCGCCGGCCGCCCCTCGGCCCGACCCCCGGCCCGGGCCGGCGTGCGACGGGCAAGCGGTCGGCGGACTGTTGACAGCCTCCCGCACCGACAGCATGCTGAGCAAGCGCTTAGTCAGCTGACAGCAGGGATCCCCCGCACGAAAGGCAGGACGCTCCGTGGTGCACTCCTTCAAGGGCCGGGTGGCCGTCGTCACCGGATCGAGCCGGGGCATCGGCCTCGGCATCGCCCGCGAGCTGGTCGACCGCGGGGCCAGGGTCTGCCTCACCGCCCGCAACCCGGAGCCGCTGGCCGAGGCCGTCCGCGACCTGGGCGGCCCGGAGAACGCGATCGCCGTCGCGGGCAAGGCCGACGACCCGGCGCACCAGGAGGAGACGGTCGCCCGCACCCTGGAGGCCTTCGGCCGGCTCGACCACCTGGTCAACAACACCGGCATCAACCCGGTCTACGGGCCGGTCCTCGACACCGACGAGGCCGCCGCCGCCAAGATCCTCGCCGTCAACGTGCTGGCCCCGCTGGCCTGGACCCGCCGCGCGCACGCCGCGTGGCTGGGCGAGCACGGCGGCTCGGTCGTCAACGTCGCCTCCATCGCGGGCATCCGCTCCTCGCTCGGGATCGGCATGTACGGCGTCAGCAAGGCCGCGCTGATCCGGCTCACCACCGAACTCGCCGCCGAGCTGGGCCCCCAGGGCATCCGGGTCAACGCCGTCGCCCCCGCCGTGGTCAAGACCAGGTTCGCCGAGGCCCTGTACGAGGGCCGCGAGGAGAAGGTCGCCAAGGCCTACCCGCTCGGCCGCCTCGGCGTCCCCGAGGACATCGCCGGCGCCGTCGCCTTCCTGCTCTCCCCCGACGCCGGCTGGATCACCGGCCAGACCCTGGTCGTCGACGGCGGGGTCACCCTGGGCGGCGGCATGTGACCCGGAGGTCACCGCCCCTCGGCGATGACCTCCAGGGCCGGGCGGGGCGCGCGGCCGAGCAGGGCCGCGAGGTCGCCCGGCCCGCCCGGGCCGGCGAGGAAGCCGTGGGCGATCGCCGAGTAGGTGCCCACCACCATCGGCACCTGGAAGTCCCGGGCGTCCGAGGCCGCCACCGCCGCGCGGGCGTCCGTCAGCCGTCCCGGCCGGTACGCGGCGCCGAGCGCCTCGGCCACCTCCGCGCCGCCCACCGCCCGCTCCCCCACCAGCTCGTACGTCCGGCCCGCGTGCCCGGCGGGCGCCAGGGCGACGTTCACCGCCGCCTCGGCCAGGTCCGCCCGGGCCACCGCCGCGAGCCGCCCGTCGCCGAGCGGGGCGCTGATCACCCCGTCCGGGCCGGGGGCGGCGATCGCGCCCAGGAACTCGGCGTACAGGCCGTTGCGCAGCACCGTCCAGCGCAGGGTGGCGGACGCGCGCAGCCGCCGCTCGGTCCAGCGGTGGGCGAGGGCGTAGGGCAGGTGGTCGCCGTCGCCGGAGAGACTGGTGTAGACCACGTGATCGACGCCCGCCCGCTCCGCCGCCCCGATCGCGGCGCCGTGCCGGGCGATCACCACGTCGTCCTCGGCGGCGCCGGCCGAGATCAGCAGCAGGGTCCGCACGCCGGTGAAGGCCTCCGCCAGTGTCCGCGGCCGGTCGAAGTCCACCAGCCGGGCCGGGACGCCCGCCGGCACCCGCTGCGGTGTGCGCGAGCCCGCGACGACGCCCTCCCGCCCGGCGAGCCGCTCCAGTACGAGCGCGCCCAGGCCTCCGTTGACTCCGGTGACGAGCAGCATGGGGTTCCTCCAGGGATGGTCGGTCGAGCAGATGATCGTTCGTCGGCTTCGCGACCATCCTCGGTAGCCTGGGCGTCCGGCGTAAGGAGGCACTTCCATGTCAGCAGGGCACACCGCGGTAACCACCCCCCGCCCGGTGGTCTGGTGCGAGGAGGGAGTGGACTGCGGGATCCGCGACCTGCTGGACCGCCTGGGCGACAAGTGGTCCGTCCTCACCGTCGTCGAACTCGCCCAGGGCGTACGGCGGTTCCGCGAGCTGCAGCGCGCACTGCCGGGCATCTCGCAGCGGATGCTCACCCTGACCGTGCGCCGCCTGGAACGGGACGGCATGGTCTCGCGGACCGTCCACCCGACCGTCCCGCCGCAGGTGGAGTACGAGCTGACGCCGCTCGGCCACAGCCTGACCCACCTGGTGCGGGCGATGACGGACTGGTCGTACGACCACCACGACGCGATCGTCGACTCCCGGCGGCGGTGGGACGGGGCCAACCCGGGCTCCGGGATCCGCTGACCCCGTCCGGTGCCCCCGGCACGCCGGGCCCGGCTACCGCTCGTACGCCATCTCCGGGAAGCGCGCCGAGGGCCCGTCCAGCAGGTGGTCGTCCTGGCCGCGCAGCCAGCGGTCGAAGAAGGACGCGACGTAGCTGCGGGTGGCGAGTTCGGCCCGGCCGGGGCGGATGTCGCCGACGTCCTTGCGCAGCTGGTCGGCGCCGAGCACGCCCTGCCGGGCGAGCTGCGGCAGCAGCGGCTGGGCGTCGGTGTACGAGCCGTGCCGGGAGCCGGTGAGGGTGACGTCGGCGTGCCAGCCGGTGCTGTGCCGCCACAGGGCGTTCCAGCCGGGCTGGTCGCGGTAGCCGCCGGAGTCCTCGCTGCCGGTGCCCATCAGCAGGAACGGCCGGTCGAGGCCGTCCTCGGCGACGCTGGACAGGAAGACGCCGGTGTGGCCGTCGGGGCCGGGGAAGTGCAGCTGGCCGTCCATGTTGATCCCGGCCGCGATCCGCGGGTCGTCGTGCATGGTCTGGAGCGCGGTGAAGCCGCCCGCCGACTGGCCGACCATGCCGATCCGGCCGAGGTCGAGGGCCCCGACGACCCCGGCGGGCAGGCCAGTCCGCTCGCCGAGCGCGGCGAGCTGGTCCAGCACGAAGCGGGTGTCGGCCACCCGGGCGTCGATCGCCTTGCGGAGCACCGCGCCGATGTCCACTCCGGGCTGCCCGCGCAGGCCGGGGAACACCGAGGGGGCCAGGTCGCCGTCGGGGAAGGCGACTTCGGAGGCCTCGTAGGTGTGGTCGACGGTGACCACCAGGTAGCCGCGCGAGGCGAGGTCCTCGACCAGCGCCGTCCCCCAGGTGCGCGGGTCGCCGAGGCCGGGCGAGTACAGCACCACCGGGCGCGGGCCGCCGGGCAGCGCGGGGGCGTCCCGGCGGGCGTGGGTGCGGATGGCCGACCAGTCGGTGCGGCCGGGCGTGGTGCCGTAGTTGAGCAGGCCGACGCCGTCCGGGCCGTCGAAGTGCCGCCCGGCGGCGGGCTCCATGTACGGGGCCCGGTCGTCGCCGGCGGCCGGCCGGGAGGTCGGGTACCAGAGGCTGATCATCAGCTCGCGCCGCTGCCCGGGGTGCCAGGGGTCCTCCCGTGCGGTGTCGGTGAGGTGCACGGCGGTGGTCCCGATCGGGTACGGCCCGCTGGGCTCCGGCAGCCAGGCCCGGGCCTGCCGCCCGGGGCTCGTCTCCCCCGGCGGCGGCAGGACCGCCCCCGCGGCCGTGCCGATCGTGCCCACCGCGGCTGCCGCCGCCAGCACCGCCGCCGCCACCGCCCGTCCCGGAATTCCCATGGTGTCCCTCCGTGTTCCGATCGATCGAACACGCAGGACACTACGGTCGGGAACGGGCCGCCGCCGTCATACCTGGGGGCCAACCCGCCCCGGAATACCCGGGTGCCACACCCTTACGGGTCAGCGCCGGTACTGCCGCAGTTCCCTCCGGGCCAGCGAGCGCTTGTGCACCTCGTCCGGGCCGTCGGCCAGCCGCAGGGTGCGGTTGCCGGCCCAGAGCTGGGCGAGCGGGGTGTCCTGGCTGACGCCCGCCGCGCCGTGCGCCTGGACGGCCTTGTCCAGGATCCACTCGACGGTGCGCGGGGTGGCGATCTTGATCGCCTGGATCTCGGTGTGCGCCCCCCGGTTGCCGACGGTGTCCATCAGCCAGGCGGTCTTCAGCACCAGCAGCCGCAGCTGCTCGATCCGCACCCGGGACTCGGCGATCCAGTCCTGCACCACGCCCTGCTCGGCCAGCGGCTTCCCGAAGGCCACCCGCTCG
Source organism: Kitasatospora sp. NPDC056800 (assembly GCF_042789775.1). Lineage (NCBI taxonomy): Bacteria > Bacillati > Actinomycetota > Actinomycetes > Kitasatosporales > Streptomycetaceae > Kitasatospora > Kitasatospora sp. NPDC056800. Next base: position 11,858 of record NZ_JBHUAL010000240.1, read on the forward strand.
TTGGCCCGACGGCACATCAGCTCCAGCGCCCGCTCGGCGATGCCGATGGCCCGCATGCAGTGGTGGATCCGGCCGGGGCCGAGCCGGGCCTGGGCGATGGCGAAGCCCGTACCCTCCTCGCCGATCAGGTTCCCCACCGGGACGCGGACGTCCTCGAACAGCACCTCGGCGTGGCCGCCGTGGTCGGCGTCGTCGTACCCGAACACCGTCATGCCGCGCCGGACGGTCACGCCCGGGGTGTCGCGCGGGACGAGCAGCATGCTCTGCCGGCGGTGCGGCTCGGCGGCCGGATCGGTCTTGCCCATCACGACGAGGATCCGGCAGTCGGGGTTCATCGCCCCGGTGATGTACCACTTGCGGCCGTTGACCACGTACGCGTCGCCGTCCCGCTCGATCCGGGTCGCGATGTTGGTGGCGTCCGAGGACGCGACCTCGGGCTCGGTCATCGCGAAGGCCGAGCGGATCCGGCCGTCGAGGAGGGGGCGCAGCCAGCGCTCGCGCTGCTCGGCGCTGCCGAACTGGGCGAGCAGCTCCATGTTGCCGGTGTCGGGCGCCGCACAGTTGAGCGCGGGCGGGGCCAACTGGATGCTGCGGCCGGTGATTTCGGCGAGCGGGGCGTACTGGAGGTTGGTGAGGCCGGCCCCGAGCTCACCAGGCAGGAAGAGGTTCCAGAGCTTCTGCTTGCGGGCCGCGGCCTGGAGGTCGGCGACGACGGGGGGCACGGCCCAGCGGTCGCGGGCCGGGTCGGCGAGCTGGGCGGCGAGGACGGGCTCGGCGGGGTACACGTGCTCGTCCATGAAGGCGAGCAGCTGCTCGCGGAGTTCTTCCGTCCGGGCGTCGTAGGCGAAGTCCATCGGTTCTCAGCTCTCCTTGAGGGTGCTCAGGCCGTGCCGGGCGAGGATCGGGGCCATCTCGCCGGCGCGCTCGAAGCCGGCGCCCAGGGTGCGGCCCTGCCGGAAGCGGTAGTGGATGCCCTCGGCGACGGCGGCCAGCTTGAACGAGGCGAAGGCGACGTACCAGTCGAGGTCCTCGGCCCGGCGGCCGGTCGCGTCGGCGTAGCGGGAGACGATCTCGTCGGCCTTCGGGAAGCCGGGGGCGGTCATCGCGGAGGGGATGATGCCACCGCCGACGCCCGCGAGTTCGGTGTACATCACCAGCAGACCGATGTCGGTGAGCGGGTCGCCGAGGGTGGACATCTCCCAGTCCAGGACGGCCGTGATGGTGTCGGCGTCGTCGACCAGGACGTTGTCGAGGCGGTAGTCGCCGTGCACGAGCGCGGGCGCGGGCGAGGCCGGCAGGCGCTCGGCGAGCCTGGCGTGCAGGCGGTCGAGCTCGGGCAGGTCGCGGCTGCGGGAGGCGGCCAGCTGCTTGGACCAGCGGCGCAGCTGGCGCTCCAGGTAGCCCTCGGGCCGGCCGAAGTCGGCGAGGCCGACGGCGGCGGGGTCGATCCGGTGCAGGGTGGCGAGGGTGTCGACCAGCCGCTGTCCGAGCGCGTGCACCCGCCGCTCGCCGAGGGTGGCGAGCGGGGCGACGTCCCGGTGGGCGGTGCCGGAGACGTACTCCATCAGGTACCAGGGGGCGCCGAGGGTCTCGTCGTCCGGGTCGAGCAGGAGCGTCCGGGGCACGGGCACCCCGGTGTCGCGCAGCGCCGTCATCACCCGGTACTCGCGGCCCATGTCGTGGGCGGTGGCGAGGACGTGCCCGAGCGGCGGGCGCCGCAGGACCCAGCGGGAGGCGCCGTCGCCCAGGACGTACGTCAGGTTCGAGCGGCCCCCTTCGACGAGGTCGGCCCGCACCGGCCCCTGGAGGAGGCCGGGCAGCTCGCGCTCCAGCCGGGACCGGAGGCGGGCCAGGTCCAGTCCGGGCGGGTCGACGGGGGTCTCGGCCATCGGGCGGCTCCTCGGGGTGGATCCTCATTGACTAAGCGCTTGCTTAGCATTCAGCCCGAGGTCGTCCCCTGTCAATGCCGCGAAGCCCGTCCGGGGGCCCTCCGGCGGGAACGGCGACGCCCGGGTGGCGGTTCGGACGAACCGCCACCCGGGCGCGTCGAAGGGGCGGGTCTAGCGCGG
>NZ_JBHUAL010000241.1:0-13888 GCF_042789775.1 Kitasatospora sp. NPDC056800
CGTCCGCGTTCGCGCGCGGGGGGGCGGGCGTCAGCGGCCGAGGCGGGACTCCAGGGCGCGCAGGTCCGCGGTGAGGGCGGACCGCACCGGGCGGGACATCAGCGGGCCGGCCAGGCGGAGGCCGCCGCGGACCCGGATGCGGGCGAAGGTGCCGGTCCGGGTGGGCTCGAAGGTGTAGGTGACGCGCATGGGCATCGGCCCGGCGACGGAGACCATGTCGAGCACCGTCGGCGGGTCGTGGCGCGACACGCGCAGCACGTACGAGAAGGACCGGCCCAGGAAGTGCGCGGTCCGGGTGACCTCGGCGCCCGCGCCGAAGCCGCCGGTGTCGGCCTCCCGGGTGAGGGTGGCGCTGCGGATGCCCCGGGTCCACTCGGAGTCGTGGCGCCAGTCCATCGCGTAGGCGGCGACCGTGGCGGGCGGGAGGGGGATCAGGCGTTCCACTGTGACGTCGAGCATGATCACACTCTCCCGCCGGGCGAGCCGGCGCGCTCCCCGGACTCGCCCGGGCGGAGGCGGGCCCCGGTCAGAGCCCCAGGATCCGCTGGGCCTGCGCCCGCATCTCGACCTTGCGGATCTTCCCGGTGACCGTCATCGGGAACTCCTCGACGACGTGCACGTAGCGCGGGATCTTGACGTGGGCGAGCCGGCCCGCGCAGTACCCGCGGACGGCCTCGGCGGTGAGCGGCTCGGCGCCCTCCCGCATCCGGATCCAGGCCATCAGCTCCTCCCCGTACTTGGCGTCGGGGACACCGATGACCTGGACGTCGAGGATGTCCGGGTGGGTGTGGAGGAACTCCTCGATCTCGCGCGGGTAGAGGTTCTCGCCGCCGCGGATCACCATGTCCTTGATCCGGCCGGTGATGGCGAGGTAGCCGTCCTCGTCCATCACCGCGAGGTCCCCGGTGTGCATCCAGCGGGCGGCGTCGACGGCCTCGGCGGTGCGCTCCGGCTCGCCCCAGTAGCCGAGCATGACGGAGTAGCCGCGGGTGCAGAGCTCGCCGGGTTCGCCGCGCGGGACGGTACGGCCGGTGGCCGGGTCGACCACCTTGACCTCCAGGTGCGGGCCGACCCGGCCCACCGTGGCGACCCTCCGCTCGACCGGGTCGTCGACCCGGGTCTGGGTGGAGACCGGCGAGGTCTCGGTCATGCCGTAGCAGATGGAGACCTGCGCCATGCCCATCCGCCCGATGACCTCCTTCATCACCTCGCTCGGGCAGGGCGAGCCGGCCATGATGCCGGTGCGCAGGCTGCCGAGGTCGTAACGGTCGAAGTCCGGGTCGGCCAGCTCGGCGATGAACATGGTCGGCACGCCGTACAGCGAGGTGCAGCGCTCGGCGGCGACGGCGGCCAGGGTGGCGCCGGGCTCGAAGGAGGGGGCGGGGATGACCATGCAGGCGCCGTGCGAGGTGGCGGCGAGATTGCCCATCACCATGCCGAAGCAGTGGTAGAACGGCACCGGGACGCAGATCCGGTCCTGCTCGGTGTAGGCGAGCAACTCCCCGACGAAGTATCCGTTGTTGAGGATGTTGTGGTGGGAGAGCGTCGCACCCTTGGGGAAGCCGGTCGTCCCGGAGGTGTACTGGATGTTGATCGGGTCGTCGGGCGCCAACTCGCCCTGCCGTTCGGCGAGTCGGGCCGGGTCGGCGCGCCGTCCGGCGGCGGTCACGGCGTCCCAGTCGGGGCCGCCGAGCAGCAGGACGTGCTCCAACTCCGGACAGCGGGGCCGCACTTCAGAGATCATCCCGGCGTAGTCGGAGGTCTTGAAGCGCTCGGCGGCGACCAGCAGCCGGATGCCGGCCTGGTTCAGCACGTACTCCAACTCGTGGGCGCGGTAGGCCGGATTGACCGTGACCAGGATCGCGCCGAGCTTGGCGGTGGCGTACTGGGTGAGCGTCCACTCGGCGCAGTTGGGGGCCCAGATGCCGACCCGGTCCCCCTTGGCGATCCCGAGTTCCAGCAGGCCGAGCGCCAGGGCGTCGACGTCGGCGGCGAGTTCGGCGTACGTCCAGCGGCGGGCGGTGGCCCGGTCGACCAGGGCGTCGCGCCCGGGGAAGGCGCGCACCGCGCGGTCGAGGTTCTCCCCGATGGTGTCGCCGAGCAGCGGGACGTCCGAGGTGCCGGAGGCGTAGCTGCGCGGGGTCGGCGTGGTCGGCACGGGCGGGCTCCCTGGGGACGGCGGTGCGGGACGGGGTCCATGGTCGCGGGCGCCGGCCCCGCGCCGCCACCCCCGAACGGGGGTACGGACACGGCGCTGGGGCCGCCCGTCACGGTCGACGGACGGCCCCAGCGCGCGGGGTCACTTGTTGATGCAGGTGTTGCCGAACGCCGGGTTGAGGAGCCCGATGATGTCGATCGAGTTCCCGCAGACGTTGGCCTCCAGGTTGATCGGGACCTGGATCACGTTGCCGGACAGGATGCCGGGCGAACCGATGGCGGCCCCGTTGGCGGTGGCGTCGCCGGCGGACGCGGTGCCGGCCCCGGCGAGGACCGTCACCGCGGCGAGGGCGGTGGCGGCGAAGGTGGTACGCATACGCATTGCGTCACTCCTTGTGAGCAGAGCGGGTCGAAGTGTGACGATCACACCTCGCCCACGATCACAAGGGATGCGCTCCTCCGCACGCCGGATTCGCCCGTCTAGGGCGTGTCGCCCTCCCGACCCACCGGCTCCCCGCCCTCGGGACCGGCGCCACCGAGCGATTCCAGCAGGTCCCGGGCCGGACGCAGGCCCGGCTCGGCCGCCACCGCGCGGTGCAGCAGCCCGAGGGCGAGCGGCCCCTCCCCGGCCGCCAGGGCCTCCAGTGCGCGGTTGTAGTCGATCCGTCCGGCGTAACGCAGCCGGAACAGCACGGACAGGTCCTCCCGGCAGGACGGGCAGCGCAGGGTCACCGGGTCCGCCGGAACCCTGCACAGCGGGCACGGCACCGGCGGGGCCCCAAGGGCCGCGACAGCGCCCCCGGCGCCCGGGACGGACACGGCGTCCACGGCGCTCATCGCGGCCCCGCCTCCTCCGGCCGGACCGGGCCGAGCGACTCCTGGGCCGGCTCGCTGCCCAGCTCCCGCTGCGCCTGCGCGTACAGGGCCAGCAGGTTCGACATGTGGGTGTTCACGTCCGCCATGTTGGGCGCCTCCACGGCCTCGTCCAGGCCGCGCAGCTCGGCCATGATCAGCTGGGCCAGGGCGGGCGAGACCATGCTCTGGGTCACGTAGATGTTGCACATGGTCAGCATCCGCATGGTGTGCCCGAGCGAGTCGCACAGCTCGTCCGCCTTGCGGGCCGAGCGCACCGCGCCGTCCCAGTCGGCGGCCTCCCGGCGCAGCCGCAGCTCGGCGGCCACCGACCGCAACCGGTCCAGGTCGCTCGGGTCGAGGAGCTTCTCGCAGTAGTGGATGAACAGGCTCAGGTACGCCTCCGAGCCGCGCACCCAGCGCTGGGCCTTGAGCTGCTGCTGGGCCCGCTCCAGCGCCGCGTCCACCGACTGGCCGCGGGTCTGCCCGGCCGCCAGGTCGTCCAGGGTGTCCATCAGCCGCTGCGCCTCGCGCATCTCGGCCTCGGTCAGCTCGCCGCCCCAGCGGTCGGTGAAGGACTCGATCTGCCGCTGCTGCTCCTCCACCTGCACCTTCAGCTCCGGGTCGAGGGTGACCCGCTCCAGCTTGACGGTCTTCTCGGCGCCGCCCTGGATCCGCACCGACAGCGTGATGGTGCGGTCCCGGTCGAGGCCGAAGGCGACCTCCACCGGGGTACGGCCGCCCAGGCCCTCGGGCAGCCGCAGGGTGAGGTGGCCGATCAGCTCGTTCTGCTGGGCGATCTCGTGCTCGCCCTCGTAGACCGCGACCTCCAGCCGCTGCCGGCCGCTGCCGGAGACCACGAACTCCCGGCTGACCGGCGAACTCGTCGGGTAGCTGGTGTTCTTGGGGATGATGACGGCGAGGCGGCCGTCGTTCAGCTCGATGCCGAGGTTCTTCGGGGTGATGTCGAACGGGTTGGTGACCTGCGCCAGTTCGCCGCAGCCCGGGCAGACCTCGCAGCCCGGCGGGTTCACCAGGCCGCAGGAGGCGCAGCGCAGGCCGACGTCCTCGGCGGCGGTGGTGGCCACCCTGGTGTGGCCCGGGGCGGCCGAGTTGAGCGGCTCGCCGCACAGCTCGCAGGCGGTGACGCCGGGGGCGGCCGGGGTGCCGCAGCGCGGGCAGTTGCCGCCGTGCACCACGGCGGTGGCCCGGGTGGCCTGCCGCGGGACCGTCCCGCCGCCGCCCGAACCGTCCAGCGCCTGCTCGCACTTGGGGCAGGAGGCCGCCCCGGCGTCGACCGGGAGGTGGCAGGTCGGGCAGGAGACCCGGTCGCCGCCGAGCAGGCCGGCGGCGCAGTTGGCGCAGTTGGAGGCGGACAGGTCGCCGGGGGCCCGGCACTCGGGGCACTCCACCTCGCCGACCAGCGCGGACTGCACGGCCGCGCCGAGCGCCACGCACTGCATCGGGTTGACGCCGCGCCGGATCCGGCGGGGGCCGAAGACCTCGCCGAGCCGGCGGGCGACCAGCGGGATCGCGGTCGAGCCGCCGACCAGCACCACCTCGTCGATGTCCCCGACGGTCAGGTTGGCCTGCATGATGGCCTTGTGGGTCAGCTCGATGGTGCGCTCGATCCGGGCCTCGATCAGCTCCTCGAAGCGGGCCCGCTCGAACTCCGTCTCCAGCACCAGCTGTCCGGCGCCCAGGCCCGGCAGGATGACCTCGGAGGACTCCTGGTGGGAGAGCTCGATCTTGATGGTCTCGGCGGTCGCGGCGATCTTCGGACGGTCGCGCAGGTCGGGCTGGTACTCCGCGCCGTACTCCTCCCGGATGTCCTCCAGCAGCGCGGTGGTGATCCCCCGGTCGAAGTCGTCGCCGCCGAGCAGGTTGTCGCCCTCGATGCCGAGCACCGAGACCGAGCCGGGCACCAGCAGCAGGATGGAGATGTCGAAGGTGCCGCCGCCGAGGTCGTAGACCAGGACGGTCTTCCCCTCCTCGCCCGCCTCGGAGGTGATCCCGTAGGCGAGGGCGGCTGCGGTCGGCTCGTTGATGATCCGCAGCACGTGCAGGCCCGCCATCCGGCCCGCCTCCTGGGTGGCCGCGACCTGCCGCTCGCCGAAGTACGCGGGGACGGTGATGACGGCGCGGTGGAAGGGCTCGCCGAAGCGCTGCTCGGCGTCCTCCTTGAGGCGGTGCAGGATGATCGCGGAGATCTCGATCGGGGTGTACGAGCGGCCGTTGAACCAGACGTTGACGTCGCCGTCGGTGCCCGCGGTGACCTTGTAGTCCACCTCCTTCAGGGCCGCCTGGACCTGCGGGTCCTTGAACTTTCGGCCCATGAAGCGCTTGACCGAGCGGATCACGTTGGCGCCGTCGACGGCGATCCGGCTGCGCGCGGTGGAACCCACCAGCAGCTCGCCCTTGCGGCCGCTGCCGACCACGGAGGGCGTCGCCTCCTGGTTCTGCCGGTTGAAGATGATCTCCGGCTCGCCCCGGCGCAGGTGGGCGACCACGGAGTTGGTGGTGCCCAGGTCGATGCCGAGTGTGCGGTACATGTCGTTCCCCTCTTGCCCCTCGTGGTCCTGGCTACTTCTTGCGCTTCATCTGCCTGGCCTGCTCGGCCACGGCCTTGGCCCGGCGGCGGGCCCGGGGCGGGGCCGCCTTGGGCTGGGCCCGGGTGACCGGCGTGGCGGCTTCAGGTGCGTCGTCCGGCTCGGGTGTCTCGGGTGTCTCAGGCTTGACGGCCTCGGTGGCTTCCGTTGTCTCGAGGGCTTCGACGGTCTCGGCGGCCTCGGCGGTCTCGGTGGCCCCGGGCGCCTCCGGCTCGGCGACCGCGGGCTCCGGGTACGGGTCCGGGTGCGGCTCCGAATCCGGTGCGGCGACCACCACTTGGGCCCGGCGCAGCACCTCGTCCCCCCAGAAGAACCCGGTCACCACCGTCCGTACCACCGTCTCCGGCGCCACCCCGGACCGGGCCTCGGTGCCCACGATCTCAGTCAGGTCCGGGTCGGCCGTCATGCCCTCCAGCCGCATCGGCCGCACCCTGGCCTTGGCGAGCTGCCCGAGCAGCCGGCGCCGGGTGGCCTCCAGGCCGGCGCCGCGCCCGAGCGCCACCAGCTCGCGGTCCAGGCCGAGGGCGGCGAGCGCGTCGTCCACCTCGACCAGGATGCCCAGCAGTTCGCGCTGCTCGGCCCGGGCGGCCTGCTTCTGCTCCGTCAGCTTGCTCCCCAGCAGGGACGCCCGGAAGAGCAGTCGGCCGAACGCCTGCTCCAGGTCGACGTCCTCGACGCCGGGCGGGATCTCCAGCGGCCGGTGCCCGTCAACCAGGGCTTCGGCGGGCGCGTCGGTGGGTGCGTCGGTCATTCTGGGACCTCGATCTGCGGCAGCACGGACAGGTCCGCCGCGTAGCGGGCGGGGACGGGCGGTTCGGGGTCGGCGCCGCCGGGGGCGGGCTCGGTGAAGTCGGCGGCCAGCTCGGCCCGGTGGAGGGCGGGCAGGGCGGCGGGCGGCAGCGGCGGGCGCTCGATCACCAGCAGCGGCTCGACGAGTGCGGGGGCGAGCAGCTCGGCGGCCTGGTCGACCGGCTCCGGCGGGAGGGGCCGCTGGAGGTCCGCCTCCAGGCGCCGGTCCGGGTTGCGCAGCAGCGCGGCGGCCTCCTGGATCTGCTGCCGGGTGTACCGGCCGGCCCGCATCGCCGGTCCGACGGCGAGGTTGATCTCGCGCACGCCGGCCGTGAGCGGGATGCCCAGGACCTCGTACGGCGACGGTTCGTGCAGTGGCATGGCGGGCGGTCTCTCTCCTCACGGTGGCGGTGGCGGTTCGGTCGGCGCTTCGGGTGACGGCTCGGCCTGCGGCGTACGGTCTGCGGCGTACGGTCCAGGACGCTCCCGACTGCCGTGCGGTTGCCGTCAGTAGAGCGACCTGATCCGCATCTGCATGGCGTGCAGCTCAGGGTCGTCCGGGCTGTACTCGACGGCCGTGCGGGCCAGCTCCTTGGCCTCGCGCAGTTTCCGGGCGTTGGCCTGCTGGACGGCGAACGAGCCGTAGACGATGCCGAGTTCGCGGCACAGCTTGTCGGTGTCCTCCTGGGTGCCGGACAGTTCGAGCGCCTCCTCCAGCAGCTTGATCGCCGCCCGGTAGCGGCGGGCCTCGTAGTGGCTGATGGCCTTGCCGCGCCAGAGGCTGACCATCAGGCGGCGGATGTCGGTCGAGTCGTCGTAGGACCTGGCCTTCTCGAGCATCGCGGCCTGGTCCGCGAACGGCTTGTCCTGCATCGCGTCCACCACGTGGTTGGCGATCAGCACCGAGACCCGGCGCGGGGCCTCGTGCTCGACCCCGCCCTCCCACTCCGGGTCGGCGCGCAGCGCCTCGGCCATCCACGCGACGGCGCGGCGGTGGTCGTCGGCGAAGGCGGCCGAGCGGGCGAGCTGGCGCAGGACGAAGATCAGGCCGATCCGGTGGTCGGGGTCGGGGTTGAGTTCGACGAGCGCCCGCCAGGCGCCGGCGGCCTCCTCCAGTTCCGCGTCGGTGGCGTCGGGGTGGCTGAGCTGGCCGGCCCGGTTGCCGAGGGCGGCCTCCAGGAAGTGCCGGGCGGTCGGGTCGCCGGGGACCAGCTCCAGGCTCTTCTCCAGCAGCCCGAGGGCGCGGGAGTAGTCCTTGTCCTCGTTGTTGATCTTGCGCGCCCACTGGGCGTAGGTGGCGCCGAGGTCGCCCCGCACCTCGGGGTCGTCGGGGGCCAACGCCAGGGCCTTCTCCAGGAGTTCGGCGGCTCCGGCCTGGTCGTCCAGGCTGTTCTTGAGCAGCGCGCGGGCGGCCCGGACCCCGGACTCGGCGGCGATCGCGGCGGCGTCGGCGGGCAGCTGGGCGCCGGGGACGGCCCGGGCGCGGGAGAGGCTGTCCAGGGCCTCGCGCCAGTCCTGGTTGCGGTGGTGCTCGCGGGCCTGGCTGACCAGGGACTCGCCGAGCAGTTCCTGCCAGTCCTCGCCGCGCCGCTGCTCGGGCACCGCGTCCAGGGCGGCGACGGCGGCGGCCTGCCTGCCCTGGAGCTGCAGGTAGCGCTGCGGGCCGAGTTCGCCGAACAGGCCGAGGGCCCGGGTGGGAGCGGGCGCGTCGGGGCCGGCCGGGCGCTGCCGCCAGGGCCGGACGGCCTGCTCGAAGGCCTCGGCCCAGCCGTCCGCTCCGGGCTCGGCGCGCAGCAGCCGGTCGAGGGTCGGGCCGAGCGCGAGGCGGCGGGCCGGGCGGCCGGGCAGGGTGATCCGGACGTCCTCCTGGGCGAGCGCGTCCGCGCAGTGGGCCTCCAGGCCGAGGCGCAGCGTCCAGGCGGTGACCTCGTCCCCGCTGCGCCCGGCGGCCCGGTCCAGGGCGCGCAGGTCGTCGCGGAGGCGGTCGAGCAGTCCGGTACGGGCGGCGGCCAGCCGCTGGGGCTCGGCGGTACGGCCGGTGGTCCGGGCGGACTCGGCCCACAGCTCGGGCTGGTGCAGGGCGGCGACGAGGCTGCCGATCGTCCAGGCCCAGACCTCCTGGCCAGGGGCGTCGGGACCGTCGGCTGCGTCGGCGGCGGTGTCGGCGGCGTCGGAGGCACCGGCGGCGAGCCGGTAGCCGGCCAGGCCGAGCGCGTGCAGCACCCGGGGGTGGGCCGGGTCCCTGAGCAGCAGCTCGCGGTAGGCCTCCCAGGCCTCCCGGAGGCGGCCGTCGAGGACGGCCTGGTGCGCCTCGTGCTCGGCGAGCAGGGCGAGCGCGCCGGCCACCCGCTCACGGCCCGGCACCTCGCGCCCCGGCACCCCGTCGCCGGGGACGGGCTGGAGCGCCTGGCGCAGGTCGACGGCGGCCTGGCCGAGCCGACCGGCGGCGAGGGCGGCGCCGGCCCGGCGGACCAGGACGGCCGCGCGGGCCGCCCCGGCCTCGGCGGGCACCCCGGCCAGGGCCTCGTCCAGGCGGCCGAGTTCGGCGCGCAGCAGGGCGAGGTCGGTCCGGACGGGCACGGCGGCGGCGCCGTCGCCGAGCGCCACGGCCCAGCGGGCGAGCACCGGTTCGGCCTGCTCGGGGACGCCGGCCCGGCGGGCGCAGTCGAGGACGGCGCGCAGCGCGGGGGCGGAGCAGCGGACGCAGCGGGGCGGGGCGGCGGCCTCGGGGGCGTGCTGGTGGTCGGGGCAGGCCTCGCGGCCGCAGCCGCCGCAGGTGCCGGTGGCGGGGCGGTCGCAGAGCGCGCAGTCGCCGGCCGGCTCCGCCACGGCCGTGCCGGAGGTGAGGAAGTGCCGGTACCAGTCCAGGGCGGCGGCCCAGTTGCCGGCCCGTTCGGCGAGCAGGGCTCGCAGCCGGGCGGTCGCCGGGTCGCCGGCCGGGTCGGGCGGGCCGAGCAGGGCGATCGTCCGGGCCGGGCGGCCGGCCAGCAGGGCGACGGCGGCCAGGTGGTAGCGGTCGCGCGGGCCGTGGTCGGCGTCGAGCAGGGTGGCGACCGGCTCCGGGGTGCCCTCGGCCAGGGCGAGGGCGGCGCGCAGCCGGGCCTGGCGGTGGGTGAGGGCGCCGGGCAGGGTGTCGGCGAGGGCGAGTGCGGCGGCGGCGCGGCGGCGCGGTTCGGCGTGGTCGCGGCCGGTGACCAGCAGGTGGGCGGCCTCGCGCAGGGCGGCTTCGCGCAGCGCGGCGCGGTAGCCGGGGGCGTCCGGGTGCTCGGCGGTGGCCTGCTGCCAGAGTTCGCGGGCGGCCGTCGGGTCGGTGTCCAGCCGGGTGCGGGCGAGCCGGTCGCGGGCCAGGGCCCGGCGGGGGCGCAGGTCCTCGTCGTCCAGCGCCTCCCAGCGGGCGAGGGCGCCGGCCGGGTCGCCGGTGCGGGCGAGGGCGAGGCCGTGGTGGAAGGCGGCGACGGCGGTCCAGCGGGTGCCCGGTTCGGTGCCGGCCCGGGTACCGGCGGCGGCCTCGCTGTCGGCCCCGGTGTCGGCCTCGGCGCGCAGGAGCGGCTCGGCCTCCTCGGCCCGCCCGGCGGCGAGCAGGGCGGCGCCGAGCCGGACCCGGGCGGGGCGCCAGTCGGGGGCCGCGCCGAGGCCGGCCCGGTAGTCGGCGGCGGCCTCGGCGGGGCGTTCGGCGCGCTCGTGCACCAGGGCGAGGCCGAACCGGGCCGGGGCGAAGTCGGGCCGGACGGTCAGGGCGGCGGTGAACTGCTCCCGGGCCCGCTCGTCGGCGCCGAGCAGCAGGGCGAGCCGGCCGAGGGCGTAGCGGGGGCGGGGGTCGGCCGGGCTCTCGCCGGCGGCGGCCGCGAGGTCGGCCCAGGCCGCCTCGGTGGCGCCGAGGCGCTGGCGGGCCAGCCCGCGGAAGAGCAGGCCGTCGGTGCGCAGGGCCGGGCCGCGCCCCCACGGGGAGGGTTCGCCGGGGCCGCGGCGCAGCGCCTCGTCGAAGGCGGCGACGGCGGGTTCGTCGCGGTGCAGGGTGTAGAGCTGGGCGCCCCAGCGGAACCAGAGTTCGGCGCTGCCGGAGGGGGCCGCGGCGGCGAGCAGGGCCTCGGCCTCGGCGGCCCGGTCGGTGGCGCGCAGCAGGGCGGCCCGGGCGAGCACCGGCCAGTCCCGGCCGGGCAGGGCGGCGAGGGCGCGGGCGGTGGTGTCCTCGCGCTGCTCGGGGGCGCCGTCGCGGCAGCGGTGCTGGAGCCAGTCGACGGTGCGGGCGACGGTCTCGGCCTCCGCGCCGGGCTCGGGGCCGGCGGCGGTGGCCTGGAGGTGGGCGAACAGCGGGCCGAGGTCGCCGTCGGGTGCCCGCATCCGCTCCTCGGCGAGCAGGCGCAGGCTCCACCGGGGCAGTTGCCGGGCCGGGTCGGCGAGCAGCGGGTAGGCCTCGCGGTGCAGGGCGAGGGTGGCCTCCTGGTCGCCGGTGGGGACGGTGGCCTCGGCCTGGCCGAGCAGGGCGAGGCCGCGCTGCGGGCCCAACTCCCCGGGTGCGTCGGCGAGTCGGCGGGCCAGCCGGGCGTAGCGGCGGCGGGCCTGGGCGTCCCGGCCGGCGGCGAGCCGGGCGGCGGCGGCGGCCAGTTCCCTCGCCACCGTCGCGGCGTCCAGGGCCCGACGGCGGCGGGCCAGCACGACGGCGGCCGCCGCACCGGCCAGCGCCACCACGACCAGCAGCACCGCTAACAGCGCCATGCACCGTCCCCCTGGGTTCGGACACCATCCATCCCATGACCAACTGGCTTCTGGAGATCATGAGTTGACGTCGTGTCGTGATGTTGCTCGGGCGCCATCAGAATAGGCCCTCGATCGGACAGCCGAACAGGAAAGCGCACTATCCTGGGCAGCGCGGCAGCCGTACGACAGCAGCACAGCAGCAGCTCGTCGGGAGCGGAACGGCAGCACAGCCAGCAGCGCGCCGGCGGTACCTGTACCGGCGCGTCAACAGCGGTCAACCGTCGGGGGTCGAGTGTCGGAGTCGCGTTGGGTGCCCGGGCTCCGGTTCGGGCCGGAGTTCGACCCCGAGCAGTACGAACTCCTGGAGTTCCACCACCGGGGCGGCGAGGCCGAGGTGTGGCGGGCGGTCCGCACCGGGCACAACGGGCGCAAGGAACTGGTCGCCGCGAAGATCATGCTGGAGCGCGACCCGGGCGAGGTGCGGCGCTGGCTCGGCCGCTGGGACGACGTCTCGCACAACGCGCACCGGCTGGGCGTCACCGACCTGGTCGTGCCCAGCTTCCTGCTCGGCCCCTCCCCGCACCGGCCCGGCACCCCGCCCGGCGGCGCGCTGCTGGGCTACCAGATCTCGCCCTGGGTCGAGGGCGTGCCGCTGCACACCTGGGCGCGCGGCCAGCGCGGCGGGCCGCCGGCGGTGGCCGAGGTGCTGGCCCGGCTCTGCCGGATCGTCGACGAGCTGCACCGCAAGCGCTGGGTGCACCGCGACATCTCCCCCGCCAACGTCCTGGTGGACGGCCAGGGGCAGGTCAAGCTGATCGACCTGACCTTCCTCGCCCCGCTGGACCACGCCCTGACCGTCGCGGTGTTCACCCCCGGGCACGTCCCGCCGGAGGCCGAGCAGGTCGGCGGCTTCCCGACCACCGCCAAGGACCTGTTCGCGGTCGGCACCCTCGCCCGCACCCTGCTGCTGCCCGACCACGGCCGCCTGGACCACCGGCTGGCCGCCGAACAGGCCCGCGCCGAACTGCTGGCGGCGGGCTACGGCGAGGAGTTGGCGCGCTGGGCCTGCGAGCCGCTGGCCCGCGACCCGGACCGCCGCCCCGCCCCGCTCGGCCCGTGGGCCGCCCGGGGCCGTGAACTGCTGCGCGCCCACCGGCCGGTGGCCCGCACCGCGGGCCTGGCCGTGCTGCCCGACCCGGCCGGGCGCCCGCTGGTGGTCACCGGCGGCGCCGACGGCACCGCGCTGACCGGGCCCGGCAGCCCCGGCCGGGCCCTCCCTGCGGGCCAGGGCCTCTCCGCCGTACGGGAGTTGACGGCCGGCTGGGCCGGACACCCGGGCGAGCTGGTGGTCTGCGCCGAGGACCGCGGCGGCACCCTGTGGGTCGGTACGGCCGCGGGCTGGTGGGAGGCCGCGCGCGGGGTCAACGGCCTGGCGGGCGCGGTCGGTTCGGCCGGGGAGATGACGGTGTGGGCGGCCGTCGGCGGCGCGCTGCGCTCGTACCGCTGGGCGCCCGGACGCACCCTCACCGGCCAGGAGCACCCCGGCTGCCCGGCCGACCGGGTGCTCGCCGCCGAGGAGGAGCGGCCAGGCAGCTGGCTACTGCTGGTCGAGCACCGCGAACGGCTGCTGAGCTGGCGGCCCGGCGCCGCCCGACCGCCCGTCCCGGTGGGCCCGGCCGGCCCGCTGCGCGCCGGGGCGCTGGCCCGCACCTCCGCCGGACCGCAGGCCGCCGTGCTGCGGGCGGACGGCTCCGTCCAGCTGCACACGCTGGGCGCGGGGGCGGGGGCAGCCGGGGCGGGAACGGAGGCCGGAACGGAGATCGGCGACGGCGAGCCCTCGCTCGGCCTCGCCATGGTGGGCCACCGCGGCGGCCCGACCGTCGCACTGGCCGGAGCGGGCGGCGTACGGCTGCGGCTGCCGGCCGGCGGCGCGTCCCGCCGGCCGCGCTGGTGGCGGCCGACGCTGCGCCCGGCCACCCGGGTCGCGCTGGCCATCGGCGACGACTGGCGGCTGTGCCTGGCGGCGGTGGTGGAGGGCGAGTTGCAGGTGTGGCAGGAGGACGCGGCGTACCGCTGGCAGGCGGTGGAGCTGCCGGAGGAGGGTTAGCGTCGGTGCGCTTCCGGGCAGCCCTGGAGCAGTTCGTCGGAGGGGTCAGGCCGTGGCTTCCGGGCAGCCGTGGAGGAGCTCGGCGAAGGCCGCCCCGGCGGCGTCCCGCGGGAGGATCCGTTCCGCCCGGCGGCCGTCCGGCGTGCTGATCACGTAGCGCTCGGCGTGGTACGAGAAGTCGTCCCAGGGCTCCCAGGTGTGGGCGCGCAGCAGGGTCCGGCCGCAGCGGGTGCAGCCGATCCACGGGACGAGGACCAGGTCGGCCAGCTCCGGTTCGCTCCAGCCCGTGACCACCTCGGCCTCGTCGCGCTCGCCGTCCAGCAGCCGTACCGGGGCGGGCGCGCCGTCGCCCGGGCAGCGCAGGAGGCCGGGGGCGAGCCGCTCGCGCTCCCCCCACTCCTCGGTGAGCACGGAGATCCGCGCCCGGTCCGTGCCGCCGATCGGGATCTGGCGGGCGAGCAGGCCCTCGACCAGCAGACCGAGCCCGCTCTCCTGCTCGCCGACCGCCCGGCAGTCCTTGACGCCCTGGGCGGCGTCGGCGGGCAGGAGGTCGGCGATCCGGTGCCAGAGCGCGGTGTCTTCGTCCATGGGTCGGACTCTAGTCGCGGGCGATCGGCGCTGGTCGGCCAGGGTCTGCGGCGGCGGCGCGCACCGAGGCCCCGGAACCCTGGTGGGG
>NZ_JBHUAL010000242.1:0-13840 GCF_042789775.1 Kitasatospora sp. NPDC056800
TTACCGGCCCCTCCGGCGTCGGTAAGTCCACCGTGATGTGGACGGCCGCCTATGCGACGAGACATGTGCTCTGGTACCGGATTCGGCGGCTCCGAGCCGAGGACATCGCACCGTTGGTACGACTGGCCGGGGCGCTGAAACCCTCGACCCGGTCTCCGGTTGGCTTCGTGGTGGACGGCATCGGGATCGGTGCGGCCGACGCCTGGGATGCCCTCCACCGCGAGCTCGCGCCGATCCCCGGCACCATGTTGCTGGGCTCCGTCCGAAGTGAGGACCTCCTACTCCTCCGCAGCCAGGCAGACTGCGCCCAGATCACAGTGTCGCTCGACGAAGAGGTCGCGGAGCAGATCCACACAGCGCTGTCGGCGTCCGGTGCCACGATGGCTCCGCACTGGCGTGAAGCGTACGAAGCAGCGGACGGGCTGACCCTGGAGTTCACGCACCTCCTCACGCGTGGACGACGGCTTGCCGACGTCCTGTCGGAACAGGTCGAACGAAGGGTGGCCGAGGGGCGACAAGCAGAGATCGAGATCCTGGCCAGAACCTCGATCGCCCACCGCTGGGGCGTCGATCTGCCCCTTCGGGCTCTTCAACAGCAAATCGGCCTCGAGGACTCGGACCTTCGCATCGCTTTGGCCCGCCTGGCGGACGAACACCTCGTCCACGAACGGCAGGGGCGGCTGTCAGGACTGCACCAGCTACGCTCTGCCCGCCTGGCCGACGCCGTACACGCGTTCCCGCCTCCGGTTCTGGACGAGACCGTGAGTGCGGTGATGCAGCTACTGACGGACGCACAGCTCCAGCCCTTCGTCGTCGGCGTTCTTTCCGACCGTCCTGACCTGGACTCCGTCGTGCTGGACCAGATCACAGTCGAACTCTCACGCAGGTCCGGCACGGAGGCCACTATCGGCGTTCTGCAGGCACTTCGCCTGGCCGACGTCACCCGTTGTGCCACCGACTGGGCGCAAATCCTCGACCGACACCAGGTCCCGCCCTCCTTGCGCCCCACGACCTTGCAGTTCGCGCTGATGGACGGGGACCTGCTCCCGAATCTAAAAGACGAAGTCGAAGCCGCCATCTCCGAGATCCGTGCGACCGGTTCATCTGGTTCGCCCCTGCGCGACGCGTTGACGGACCTGCTCGGGACGACCACCGTTGGTCTTCTCCTGGCTCAATGCGACGACCCTGCCGAAGCCCAGCGATTGCTTGCCGTACTCGCCGGAGCGGAACTAGACATCACGGGTTGGCCCTTGGTGCTCTCCGACTCGTCATTCGGTCGAGTGCTTGCCGCCGCACCCGTCGAGTCACTGGGAGACATCCTCACCGCGGCCCGCACCGTGTCGGTGGGCCTGGCTGGAGAGTTGCTGCGACTCGTGGGCGGCGAGGAACACATCCTGAGTGTTCTGAAGGCCCATTCGCCATGGGTGACCGAGGCATCCGTTGTTGAGAAGGACGGCAGTCGAGTGGCGTACGCCCGTCTGCTGCACGTCTCCGATCAGGCCCAGCCGGACTCGGAACAGGAACTCCGAGAGTTCGGGAAGACCCTCCTGCGGTGTCTCCCGGAATGCGACAGTGTGGACGTCCAGAATCTGCTACCCGGCGGCTTTCCCCTGGCCATCGGTGCCTTCACCAGCGGAGTCAGTCACCTGAAGCGCCAGTATGACAAGTCGCCGGCCCAGGTGGCATGGATTCGGACCCGCTCGCTGATCGGCGCGATGACGGCCAATGCCGCAGACTGGACTACACGGACGGCCACCGCCTATACCGAGCTCCCCTCACTGCACCGCTACCTGACGGAGCTGGCACGGATCTGGTGCACCGGCCGCCGCCCCAAGGACCCCGACGATCTACGCACGATGCAGGCAAAGCTGCAAGAGTGGGCCAACTCATTGGTACGCCCTGTGGACACCTCCTTTCTGTCCACGCTGCCGGTCGGCGAAGTCGTTCCGGGCGGCGGTGCGGATCACCTGCAAATGCTGGTGAACGGGATCGCCGAGAATCTCACACGAAGGATCGGCGACCCTCAGCAGTATGCGGCGCTAGCCGGTTATGTCGGTGAAAACCTCAAGGGACTCGCGTTGCGCGTACGGGAAGAGGAGCGCTGGCACCTTATCGGCCAAGCGCCGCCGGATGTCCTCGACCAGCTTGCGACGATTCTCACCGACCTGCACGCCGTTCTGGCGGAACTAGCCTGGGGAACCCTCGGACCGAAGCCGCTCACGGCTGAGGCCCGATCCGGACCTTCCACACAAGCGCTCACCCGGGCGGCGAATCTTGCCCGCCGGGCCGCCCACACACGGGCAGATGCCGCCCCGCTGAAGCTCCAGGCCGACGCTGCGTCCGCAGGGCTCCGCGTGAACGTTTACACCAGACCAGTCCCAGAACCCGACCCCACGGAGTGGCCTGCCACGGAACTGGCAGTGGGCGTGGAGCTCAACGAACTCACCGAGTGGCAGACGGCACTAGAAAAGCTGAGCGCCCTGCTCAAGCATGATCCCGGATCCCAAGGAACCCGTAGGGCAGTCCTGCTTGTACCCCTGATCGCCGGCAGGCCGGTCAGACTCATGGCACACCAGCTCCAAACGACGCTGTGGCCCGGGATCGGACTCTTCGACACCTGGAAGGCAACACTGCCCGAGGCGTACCCGACGCCACTCACCGATGCCTGCATCGATGCCCACCAGGCCCTTCAGTGCCTCTCCGGATTGGCTGACCTTGCGAGCCTTCGAGAGATCGACTCCCGGCATCAGGAAGTTGCGGAGCAGGCAGTAGCGCGGTTCCGCCAGGCGTGCCGCGCCATCGCGGAACTCCGCCTGGGAGAACCGGTCACCGAGACGGTCGTCGGCTTCCTCGACGGCCTGGCTCTCCGCGTGGAAGCCGAAGTCGCCGAGGTCGAAACCCTCAGGAACTCGGGCGTGCCAACCCTTGCCGCCGCCATCGCCCATGGCGCGACCGGCCATCCAAACGATGACTATCAGCAGCTGCACGGTCTGACAACGATCGCCCTTCAGTGGGATCTCGACCCCGCACGGGCAGAGCGACTCCTCGCCGGAGCCGATGTCTGAACCACAAAGACCGAGGCGCTTCGGAGGGCTCTGCCCGTCTCAGTTTTGGTCCGATTTAGGCTCGAAACCCGCGTTCCTTGCCACCTGCAGCCAGTTCGCCGGACTCACCCGATCCGGGTGCCTGATGACCAGGAGCAGATCGGGGATCGCTCCAAGCGGTATTCGAAGGGCCCGCATCCGAACGGGTCGGCGCTGCGCCGCAACCGACCGGGCCCGGTGGGCAGATGAGCCCATAGGCTTCCACCATGTCGAACCACGCCCTCGCCGAACGCCACCGGCTCGCCCAACTCCTCACCGCTGCCGGGCCGGACGCCCCCACCCTCTGTGAGGGGTGGACGACCCGGGATCTGGCCGCGCATCTGGTGGTCCGGGAGCGGCGGCCCGATGCGGCGGCGGGGATCCGGGTCGGGGCGCTGGCCGGCTGGACGCGGCGGGTGCAGGACGGGTACGCCGAGCGGCCGTACGAGGAGCTGGTGCGGCTGTTCCGGGCCGGGCCTCCGGTCTACTCGCCGTTCGCCCTGCCCGGCGCCGACGAGGCGGCGAACACCGTCGAGTACTTCGTCCACGCGGAGGACGTGCTGCGCGCGGCCGACGACTGGACCCCGCAGCCGGTCCCGCCCGGCCGCGCCGAGGCCCTCTGGCGCCGTCTCCCCATGATCGCCCGCCTGGAGGCCGGCCGCCGCTCCCCCGTCCGGCTGGCGCTCGTCCACCCCGACGGCCGTTCCCTCACCGTCGGCCCCGCCGGCTCCCCCACCGTCCGCCTCACCGGCGAACCCGCCGAACTCGTGCTCTTCACCTACGGCCGCGGCGCCCTGACCACCCTCACTGTCGACGGCGACCCCGACGCCCTCGAAGCCCTCCGCCACGTCCTGCCGCTGCCCCCGAAGTAGCAGAGCAGCGGAAGCCGGTGTGGCCTCTCGGCATGCCGAGGGGCGACGCTCGCGGGCGGGACCGCGGGCGCGGGCGGTCAGCTTCCGGGGCGGCCCTTGGAGATGAAGAGCTGGACGGGGGTATCCGCCGCCGTGGTGTGCCCGGGCAGGGGCGCGGAGTTGATGACCGAGCCGGCGGGCAGCTTCCAGTCGGTGAGTTCGTGGACCTCGTAGTGCAGTCCGGCCGCGTCGAGCAGCCGGGTGGCGGCGTCCCGGGTCAGGCCGGCGACCGGGGGGACGGTCACGGTCGTGGCGCCGGGTGCGAGCGGGGCGGCGGGGGACGGGGTGCCTTTGGTCGCGGAAAGGGAGGAAGGGGAGGCGGAGGGGGACGGGGGCGCGGAGTGGACGGCCGGGGCCGGCGCGGTCCCGGCCGGGCGGTCGCCGCCGCTCGGCGATCCGGGCAGGAGCAGGGCCGCGCCCGTGGCGATGGCGGCCACCGCCGCCACGGCCGCGGCCCCGGTGAGGGCGGTGCGCCGGCGGACCGTGCGCCGGATTCCGGCGGCGTCGATCACGGGGGTGGCGGTGGTGTCGGCGAACGCGGTCATGGCGGCGAGGAGTTCCTTGTCGAAGTCGGAGTCGGGGTCGGGGCCTGGGGTGGGGACGGGGTCCTGGGGCGGGAAGCGGATCATCACGCACCTTCACGCGGGGTCGACGACGCGGACGGGGCGTCCTGCCTGGGCAGCGCGGCCCGCAGTTTCGCGAGCCCGCGGGAGAGTTGCGAGCGCACGGCGCCCGGGGAGATGTCGAGGGTCTGCGCGATCTCCCGGTCCCCCAGGTCGTGGAGGTAGTACAGGACGACCACGGTGCGCATCCCCATCGGCAGGGTGTGCAGCGCCGCGACGAGTTCGGCGCGCAGTTCCACCGACCGGTAGGCGTCGCGGGGGTCGGGGTGTTCGACGGCGGGCTCCGGCGCGGGGCGCTCGCCCGAGCGGTGCAGGCGCCGCCAGCGGTCGTTGGCCAGGTTCACGAGGATCCGGCGCACGTACGCCTCGGGCACCTCGGCGCGCGCGACCCGCCGCCAGTGCCGGCAGGCCCGTTCCAGTGCCTCCTGGACGAGGTCCTCCGCGGTGTGGGCGTCGCCGGTGAGCACGTACGCCGTGCGGAACAGCGCGCCCGAACGCTGTTCCACGAACTCGACGAAGTCGATCCCGGGACTGCCCCTGCGCAGCCTCACCCGTGGCCTCACTCTCTGCCGCCGTCTTTTCCACCCTCTTGACGGCGCCCGCCCGCCGGCTGCTGCACGGCGGGCGGGGAAGTGACGCGGCTCACAGCGGGCCCCGGCGGCCTCCCCCGGCTGCGGATGTCAGACCCCGGGTGCAGACTCGCAGGTGGCCGGGGTCCGACCCGGGCACGCCCGGCCGTCCCTCCGTCGAAGGGCACCCCGCACATGCTCACCACCGACTTCCCCATCGGCTCGCCCTGCTGGATCGACCTGGGCAGCCCGGACATCCCCGCCACCGCCGGGTTCTACAACCAGGTGTTCGGCTGGACGTTCCTGGAGATCCCCGGGACCGGCGGCTACGGGTTCGTCCAGCTGGACGGCAGGACCGTCGGCGCCATCGGCCACCTCGACGAGGGCGCGCGGTCCGCGTGGACGACGTACTTCCGCACCGCCGACGCGGACGCCACCGCCAAGGCGGCCGAGCAGGCCGGCGCCGGCGTCCGGGTGCCGCCGTCGGACGTCATGCAGGAGGGCCGGTTCTCCGCGCTCACCGACCCGCAGGGCGCCGATTTCGCCGTCTGGCAGGCGGGGAGCACCAAGGGGCTGGACGCGGTGTCCGAGGAGGGCGCCCTGGTCTGGGCCGAGCTGCACACCTCCGCCCCGGACGTCGCCTTCGCCTTCTACGAGAAGCTGTTCGGCTGGCGGGTGGAGAACTTCGAGCCGTCGCCGGGCATGAGCTACCGGGTGGTCTCCACCGCCGAGGGCGACCAGCAGGCGACCAGCTTCGGCGGCATCGCGCCGACCATGGCCCCGGCGCAGCCGTCCGCCTGGACGCCGTACTTCGCGACCGCGGACGTGGACGCGCGGGTGGCCAA
Organism: Kitasatospora sp. NPDC056800; assembly: GCF_042789775.1. Lineage (NCBI taxonomy): Bacteria > Bacillati > Actinomycetota > Actinomycetes > Kitasatosporales > Streptomycetaceae > Kitasatospora > Kitasatospora sp. NPDC056800. The sequence continues at coordinate 6,032 of NZ_JBHUAL010000242.1, forward strand.
GGCGACGGCGGCCGGTGGCTCGGTGCTGATGGGGCCCGAGAACGTGAAGAACGTCGGCCGGATCGCGTGGGTCGCGGACCCGAACGGCGCCCCCTTCGCCCTGATCAAGGGCGACCCGAACCAGGCCTGAGCGAAGGAACAACGGACACGGTGCCTGTTCGCGTTCGCAAAACGCGCTCGCGAACAAGCACCGCGAAGAACTCACCGCACCGGGTGCCCGGCCTCCCGCAGCGCGCCCTTGACCTCGCCGATCCGCAGGTCCCCGAAGTGGAACACGCTGGCGGCCAGCACCGCGTCCGCGCCCGCGTCGACGGCCGGCGCGAAGTCCGCGAGCTTGCCCGCGCCGCCGGAGGCGATCACCGGCACCGAGACGCTCTTGCGCACGGCCCGGATCAGCTCCAGGTCGTAGCCGTCCTTGGTGCCGTCCGCGTCCATCGAGTTGAGCAGGATCTCGCCCGCGCCGAGTTCGGCGGCGCGGCCCGCCCAGGCGACGGCGTCGAGCCCGGTGCCCTGCCGCCCGCCGTGGGTGGTGACCTCGAAGCCGGACTCGGTCTCCGTCCCGGGCGGGCAGCGCCGGGCGTCCACCGAGAGCACCAGGACCTGCCGCCCGAACCGCTGGGCGATCTCGCGGACCAGCTCCGGCCGGGCGATGGCCGCGGTGTTGACGCCGACCTTGTCGGCGCCGGCCCGCAGCAGCTTGTCGACGTCCTCGACGGCACGGATGCCGCCGCCCACCGTGAGCGGGATGAAGACCTGTTCGGCGGTGCGGCGGACCACGTCGTAGGTGGTCTCCCGGTCGCCGGAGGAGGCGGTGATGTCGAGGAAGGTCAGCTCGTCGGCGCCTTCGGCGTCGTAGAGCTTGGCCATCTCGACCGGGTCGCCGGCGTCGCGCAGGTTCTGGAAGTTGACGCCCTTGACCACCCGCCCGGCGTCCACGTCCAGGCAGGGGATGACACGTACTGCGAGGGTCACGGCTGTTCGCCTTCCACAACTTCCAGGGCTTCCGAGGCTTCCGGGACGTCCGAAACTTCCGGGGTGTCCGGGGTTTCCGGGGCTTCCAGGGTCTTTGCCAGTCCGGACCGGTACGCGTCGAGTTCGACCTCGACCAGCATCCGGGAGTCGATCAGCCCGTCGACCACCACCATGGTGGCCACCGGGCGTGCGGCGTCGAAGAGTTCGCGGTGGGCGCGGCCCACCTCCTCGGCGTCGCGGACGTGGGTGATGTACATCCGGGTGCGGACCACGTCGTCGGTGGTCAGACCGTACGCGGCCAGGGCGGTGAGCCCGACGCCGAACGCGGCGAGGGTCTGCCGGTACGGGTCGCCCTCGTGCTCGATCCGGCCGTCCACCCAGGCGGTGGAGCCGGCCACGTGCACGTGGTCGCCCGCGGCGACGGCCCGGGAGTAGCCGAACTCGTCCTCCCAGGGGGAGAATCCGCCGACCCGACCGGCCACGACCCGACCGGCCACGACCTGCCCGGCCTCGCCCCGACCGGCTACGACCTGCCCGCGTACGATCCGACCGTCCGTCATCCTGAAACCGCCTCCAGGGCCTCTTCGAGGGTGAACTTCTGCTCGTAGAGTGCCTTGCCCACGATGGCGCCCTCGACACCCTCGCCCACGAGCGAGGCGATCGCGCGCAGGTCGTCGAGCGAGGAGACGCCGCCGGAGGCGACCACGGGCCGGTCGGTCGCGGCGCAGACGTCGCGCAGCAGCTGGAGGTTGGGGCCGGTCAGGGTGCCGTCCCGGTTGACGTCGGTGACGACGTAGCGGGCGCAGCCCTCCGCGTTCAGCCGGGCCAGCACGTCGAAGAGCTGGCCGCCGTCGCGGGTCCAGCCGCGGCCGCGCAGGGTGGTGCCGACCACGTCCAGGCCGACGGCGATCTTGTCGCCGTGCTCGGCGATGGCCTTGGCGACCCACTCGGGGGCCTCCAGGGCGGCGGTGCCGAGGTTGACCCGGGTGCAGCCGGTGGCGAGCGCGCGGGCGAGCGACTCGTCGTCGCGGATGCCGCCGGACAGCTCGACCTTGACGTCCAGCTGTCCGGTGACCTCGCGCAGCAGCTCGTAGTTGCTGCCGGTGCCGAAGGCGGCGTCGAGGTCGACCAGGTGCAGCCACTCGGCGCCGGCGTTCTGCCAGGCGAGGGCGGCGGCGAGCGGCTCGCCGAAGGAGGTCTCGGTGCCGGAGGCGCCCTTGACCAGGCGGACGGCCTGGCCGTCACGGACGTCGACGGCGGGCAGCAGTTCGAGGCTCATCAGAGATCCAACTCTCAGAAAGTCAGAGGGTGTTGACCCAGTTGGTCAGCAGGGCGGCGCCGGCGTCGCCGGACTTCTCGGGGTGGAACTGGGTGGCCCACAGCGGGCCGTTCTCGACGGCCGCGACGAACGGCTGCCCGTGGGTGGCCCAGGTGACCAGCGGCGGGTTGATCCGCGCGCTGTGGGTCTCCAGCTCCCAGTGCCGCACCCCGTAGGAGTGCACGAAGTAGAAGCGGGTCTCCGGGTCGAGGCCGGCGAACATCCGGCTGCCCTCGGGGACGTCCACGGTGTTCCAGCCCATGTGCGGGACGACGGGGGCCTCCAGCGGCTCGACGACGCCCGGCCACTCGTCGCAGCCGGCCGTCTCCACGCCGTGCTCGACCCCCTTCTCGAAGAGGATCTGCATGCCGACGCAGATGCCCATGACCGGTCGGCCCCCGGCGAGCCGGCGGCCGATGATCCAGTCCCCGCGGACGGACTTGAGCCCGCGCATGCAGGCCTCGTAGGCGCCCACGCCGGGGACGAGCAGGCCGTCCGCGGCCATCGCGGTGTCGTAGTCGGAGCTGACCGTGACGTCCGCCCCGGTCCGCTCCAGGGCGCGCTGCGCGGAGCGGAGGTTGCCGGAGCCGTAGTCGAGGACGACGACGTTCTTGCCCATGTTCAGGTGTCCAGTCTCTCTACGGCGGGTGTTACAGGCGCATGAGGCCGGAGGCCAGGCACATCACGGCGCCGAAGGCCAGCACCAGGATGACGCTCTTCGACTGCTTCTGCTTCCAGAAGGAGATGACTCCGCCGGCCAGGAAGAGGCCGACGAAGATGAGGATCATCGCAGTATTGCTCACAGCGCACCCTTGGTGGACGGGAGGATTCCGGCCGCGCGCGGGTCGCGCTCGGCGGCGTAGCGCAGCGCCCGGGCCAGCGCCTTGAACTGGCACTCCACGATGTGGTGCGCGTTGCGCCCGTACGGCACGTGGACGTGCAGCGCGATCTGCGCCTGGGCCACGAAGGACTCCAGGATGTGCCGGGTCATCGTGGTGTCGTACGAGCCGATCATCGGGGCGATGCCCTCGGGCTCGGTGTGCACCAGGTACGGCCGGCCGGAGAGGTCCACGGTGACCTGGGCGAGCGACTCGTCCAGCGGCACCGTGCAGTTGCCGAAGCGATAGATGCCCACCTTGTCGCCGAGCGCCTGCTTGAAGGCGGCGCCGAGCGCGAGGGCGGTGTCCTCGATGGTGTGGTGGGTGTCGATGTGCAGGTCGCCGTCGGTCTTGACGGTGAGGTCGAACAGGCCGTGCCGGCCGAGCTGGTCGAGCATGTGGTCGTAGAAGCCGACGCCGGTGGAGATGTCGGTCCTCCCGGTGCCGTCGAGGTCTATCTCGACCAGGACCGAGGTCTCCTTGGTGGTGCGCTCGACGCGTCCGATGCGGGACATGGGGTTAGAGCTCCTTGATCACAGAACGGACGGCGTCCAGGAAGGCGTCGTTCTCGGCGGGCGTGCCGGCGGTGACGCGCAGCCACCCGGGGACGCCGTTGTCGCGGACCAGGACGCCCTGGTCGAGGATGGCCTGCCACACCGCGTGGGTGTCGGCGAAGCGGCCGAACTGGACGAAGTTGGCGTCCGAGTCGGTGACCTCCAGGCCCATCCCCCGCAGCGCGTCGACCAGCCGGTCGCGCTCCTGCTTGAGCCGCCCGACGTACCCGAGCAGGGTGTCGGTGTGCTCCAGGCAGGCCAGCGCGGTGGCCTGGGTGACGGCCGACAGGTGGTACGGCAGGCGCACCAGCTGGACGGCGTCCACCACGGCCGGGTCGGCGGCCAGGTAGCCCAGGCGCAGCCCGGCCGCGCCGAAGGCCTTGGACATGGTGCGGCTGACCACCAGGTTGGGGCGGCCCTCGATCAGCGGCAGCAGCGAGGCGCGGTGCGAGAACTCGACGTACGCCTCGTCCACCACCACCAGGCTGGGCCGGGCGGCCTGCGCGGCCTCGTAGAGCCGCAGCACGGTGTCGGCGTCCACGGCGGTGCCGGTCGGGTTGTTGGGCGAGCAGATGAACACCACGTTCGGCCGGTGCTCCGCGATGGCGGTGACGGCGGCGTCCACGTCGATGGTGAAGTCGTCGTTGCGCGGGCCGGAGATCCAGGCGGTGCCGGTACCCCGGGAGATCAGCGCGTGCATCGAGTACGAGGGCTCGAAGCCGAGCGCGCTGCGGCCGGGGCCGCCGAAGGTCTGCAGCAGCTGCTGGAGCACCTCGTTGGAGCCGTTGGCGGCCCACACCTGCTCCCGGGCGACCGGGAAGCCGGTGGTCTTCCCGAGGTACGCGGCGAGGCCCTCGCGCAGCTCGACCGCGTCCCGGTCGGGGTAGCGGTTCAGCCCGCGGGCGGCCTCGGCGACGCGCTCGGCGATCCGGGCGACCAGCTCCTCGGGCAGCGGGTACGGGTTCTCGTTGGTGTTCAGCTGGACGGGCACGTCCAGCTGCGGCGCGCCGTACGGGGACTGGCCGCGCAGCTCGTCGCGGATCGGGAGGTCGTCGATGCGAGTCATGGCGGTCACGCTCCCGGCACCGTCCATTCGAAGCGGGCCTTGATGGCGTCCCCGTGCCCCGGCAGGTCCTCGGCGTTCGCCAGGTTGACCACGTGCGCGGCGACGTCCGCCAGCGCCTCCCGGTCGTACTCGACGACCTGGACGCCGCGCAGGAAGGTCTGCACCGACAGCCCGGAGGAGTGGCAGGCGCAGCCGCCGGTCGGCAGCACGTGGTTGGAGCCGGCCGCGTAGTCGCCCAGCGAGACCGGGGTCCAGCGGCCGATGAAGATGGCGCCGGCGTTGACCACCCGGGCGGCCACCGCGTGGGCGTCGCGGGTCTGGATCTCCAGGTGCTCGGCCGCGTACGCGTTGACCACGGCGAGGCCCTGCTCCAGGTCGTCGACCAGGATGATGCCGGACTGCCTGCCGCCGAGCGCCTCGGCCACCCGCTCGCCGTGCTTGGTCCGCGCGACCTGCACGGCCAGCTCGGCCTCGACCGCGTCGGCGAGCGCCGGGGAGTCGGTGACCAGCACCGAGCCGGAGGTCGGGCCGTGCTCGGCCTGGCTGATCAGGTCGGCGGCGACGTCGGACGGCAGCGCGCTGTCGTCGGCGAGGACGGCGATCTCGGTCGGGCCGGCCTCGGAGTCGATGCCGATCCGGCCGGCGAAGTAGCGCTTGGCGGCGGCGACGTAGATGTTGCCGGGGCCGGTGACCACGTTCACCGGCGCGCACTCCTCGGTGCCGAGGGCGAACATCGCGACCGCCTGGGCGCCGCCGACGGAGTAGACCTCGTCCACGCCGAGCAGCGCGCAGGCCGCCAGGATGGCCGGGTGGACGCTCCCCCCGAACTCCTTCTGCGGCGGCGAGGTGACGGCGATGCCCCGGACGCCCGCCTCCTGGGCCGGCACCACGTTCATCACCACGGAGGACGGGTAGACCGCCAGCCCGCCCGGCACGTACAGGCCGACCCGCTCGACCGGCACCCAGCGCTGGGTGACCGTGCCGCCCGGCACCACCTGGGTGGTGTGCCCGGTACGGCGCTGGTCGGCGTGCACGGCGCGGGCCCGGCGGATCGACTCCTCCAGGGCGGCCCGCACCTTCGGGTCCAGCGTCTCCAGGGCCTCGGTCAGCTGCTCGGCCGGGACCCGGGTCGACTCCAGCCGGACGCCGTCGAAGCGTTCGGTGATCTCGATCAGCGCCGCGACCCCGCGATGGCGTACGTCCTCGGCGATCGGCCGCACCTTCTCCAGGGCGGCCGCGACGTCGAACTCGGCACGGGGCAGCAGGTCACGCGGGTCGTCCAGCGAGCCGCGGAGGTCGATTCGAGAGATCACGCCACCCAGTGTAAGGAGTGGCCGGAACCGCTGGTCCCGCATTTCAGTCCGTGATACGAAAGGCGAGACGACCGGGGGGACGGGGAAAACCATGGCGGAGCGCGCTCCAGAGGGCTGGACGGACACGGAACGCGCGCTCTGGGAGGCCTACCGCCAGGGCGAGATCCTGGACCTCCGCAGTGGCGAAGCCAACACCGACGACCCCTTCGGCGACGCCCCCTGGGGCCCCGACCGCACCGTCCGCGCCGAGGTGCTCGCCCATCTGCTGCTGGTAGGACCGGAGCCCGCCCCCGGGCGGGTCGCCTCGCTGCGGTTCAGCGGCGTCCTGGTCACCGGCGCGCTCAACCTGGCCGGGGGCGCCATCGACGACTACGTCGAGCTGCACGACTGCCGCTTCGCGCACAAGATCCTCATCTCCGAGGCGGCGGCCTCCACGCTGCGCTTCGTGAACTGCCTGATCCCCCGGCTGGAGGCCTCCCGGCTCTCCACCACCGGCGACCTCCACCTCGCCCGCTGCCGCGTCCCCGACGGCATCCGGCTCACCGACGCCCGGATCGGCACCGACCTGCTGCTCAACCAGACCGTCGTCGGCGGCGACCGCCACGGCCGCGCCGTCTCCGCCGACGGGATCACCGTCAACCAGGACTTCGAGGCCGAACGCCTGGAGACCCGGGGCGAGCTGAGCGTGCGCACCGCCCGGATAGGCGGCCGGCTCTCGCTGCGCGGCGCCCAGCTGCGCGCCGACCGGCGGCACAATCCCACCTGCCTCAACGCCGTGCGGGTCACCGTCGGCCACACCCTCTACCTGACCGGCTCCGCCGACCTCGGCTGGGTCGGCTCCCGCGGCTACTACGGCTCCGGCTACGGCGAGAACCCGCCGCCCGACGGGCCCGTCACCCCGTTCCGCGCCTTCGGCCGGGTACGGCTGTCCGACAGCCGCTTCGACGGCGCCTGCCTGGTCTCCGGCGAGTTCCACCTGGAGGACGAGGACGAGCTCTCGCTGCGCCGCATCCACACCCCGGAGCTGCGCTTCACCTGCAAGGCCCGCCCGACCGGCACCGTCTCGCTCTCCCGGGCCCGGGTCGGCAACCTGGTCGACACCCCGGAGGCCTGGCCGCTCGGCAAGCACCTGGGCCTCACCGGCTTCGTCTACGAGAACCTGCGCCCGGTCGGCGCCTTCCCCGTCCAGCAGCGGATCGCCTGGCTGGAGGGCTCCTCGGTGGACTTCCAGCCCGAGTCCTACGAGCAGCTCGCGGCCGCCCTGCGCCGCGACGGCGCCGACGACGACGCCCGCGAGGTGCTGTACGCCAAGCAGCGCCGGCGCCGCCGCACCCTGCCGCTGCCGGCCCGGATCTGGGGCGCCGTCCAGGACGCGACCGTCGGCTACGGCTACCGCCCGGGCCGGGCGGGCCTGTGGCTGCTGCTCGCCTGGGTCCTCGGCAGCCTCTGGTTCGCCACCCACCCGCTGGATCCGCTCAAGGCCGACGAGCGCCCGCACTGGAACCCGGTGCTGTACACCCTCAACCAGCTGCTGCCGATCGTGGACCTCAACCAGGGCGGCTGGAACCCCGGCGGCCTCACCCAGTGGATCTCCGCCGGGCTGGTCGTGGTCGGCTGGCTGCTCGCCTCCACGGTCGTGGCCGGCGCCACGCGGATGCTCCAGCGCGGTTGAGCCCTCCGGTGGACGGGCCCGGCGAGCGGCCGGGCC
>NZ_JBHUAL010000243.1:0-13764 GCF_042789775.1 Kitasatospora sp. NPDC056800
TTCACAGGCCCACCCTCGACATAAACCCTCTTTCTGGGGTGGTCCGCTTCTTTTTTTTAACCCCCCCTGCACGCCCCCGCGGCGCGCGCCCGCCGGGCCCAACACTCGGGCGGGCCCGCGGCCGGCGGGGTCCGCCGGATCGTCCTGCTCTCCTCCCAGGGCGTGGCGACCAGGCCCTTCGGCCCGACGCGGATCGCGATGCGCGCGGTGGAGGACGCGCTGCGGGACTCCGGACTGGACTGGAGCATCCTGCGGCCGGGCGGCTTCGCCTCCAACGCCCTGTGGTGGGCCGAGTCCGTCCGCGCGCACCGGGTCGTCGCCGCCCCCTTCGGCGACGTCGGTGTGCCGATCGTCGACCCGGCGGACATCGCCGAGGTCGCGGCGGCCTGCCTGGTGGACGACCGGCACACCGGCGCCGTGTACGAGCTGACCGGCCCGGAGCTGATCACCCCGCGCCGGCAGGCGGAGGCCGTCGCCGCCGCGCTGGGTACGCCGGTGCGGTTCCACGACCTCACCCGCGACGAGGCCCGGGCCGCCATGGCCCGGAGCATGCCGGTGGAGCTCGCCGAGGACACCCTGGACATCCTCGGCTCTCCGAACCCCGCCGAGCTGCGCGTCAGCCCGGACGTGCGGCGGGTCCTCGGCACCGCCCCGCGCAGCTTCGCCGACTGGGCCGCCCGGCACGCCGCCGCGTTCCGCTGAACCCGGTCGGCACCGCCGGAGCGTCCTGGGCCGGTCGGTCCACTACCGGCACCGGATGCGGGAGTTCACGACGCGTCCTCCTCCGGCACAGCGCACCGGACCGCGGCACCTCCGCGCTGGGTGGGAAGGCCGGTGCGCTCGTTCTGCAGGTCCCACAGTTCCCTGAACCGGCCGCCCTCCTCGGCCACCAGCTCCGCGAACGTGCCCTCCTGGAGCACCTTCCCGTCCTCCAGGACGACGATCCGGTCGGCGACGGCCACGTTGGTGAGCCGGTGGGTGACCAGGACGACCGCCCGCTCCCGCGCGACCGCCCGCAGGTTCTGGAAGATCCTGTGCTCGGCGCGCGGGTCGAGGGCGGCGGTCGGCTCGTCCAGGACGAGCAGCCCGGCCTCGCGGTGGAACGCCCGGGCGATGGCCAGGCGCTGCCACTGGCCGCCGGACAGTTCCTCGCCGCCCATCCACTCCACCGCGAGCAGGGTGGACAGGCCCCGGCGGAGCCGGGCGACGACGTCGGCGGCCCCGGAGGCGTCGGCGGCGCGCAGCACCGCCGCGTCGCCCTCGGCGGTGGGCTGGCCCAGGGTGATGTTCTCGCGGCAGGTCAGCGGCCAGCGGGCGTAGTCCTGGGGGACGACGGCGACCTGGCGCCACAGGGCGTGCGGGTCGAGGTCGCGGGTGTCGGCCGCGTCCCACCGCACCGCTCCGGCGTCGGGCAGGTAGAGCCCTGCCAGGAGCTTGGAGAGGGTGGTCTTGCCGGAGCCGTTCTCCCCCACCAGGGCCAGGATCTCGCCGCGTTCGACGTGCAGGTTCACCCCGTCCAGCGCCTTGCGGTCGGAGGCGGGGTAGGCGTAGTCGAGGTTCTCCACCGCGATCCGGTGCGGGGCCTCGGGCGTCCCGGTGCCGCGCTTGGGCCGGTGGCCGCCGGCGGTGTCGAGGAAGCTCGACCAGTCGTCCAGGTACATGCCGGTGCGGAAGAGGTCCGCGCCGTAGCCGACGATGCCGCGCAGGCTGGTGCTGACAGCGGTCAGGGCGAACACCGCCGCGCCGCCGCGCGGCAGGCTCATCCGGCCGGTGCTGACCAGCCACAGCATCGCCGCCCACACCACCGCGGTGCCGAGGCCGGAGGCGGCGGCCCCGATCACCGACACCCGGGCGCTCTGCATCGCCGCGCGGCGCGAGGTGGCGTCCAGCCGCCGGCCGACCTGGTCGTACTTGACGAGCAGGAACTCGCCCATGGTGTCGGAGCGGACCTGGTCGGCGTTGCGTTTGAGGTGGATGTACCAGCGCAGGTTCGCCATGATCCGGCGGTCGCCGACGGCCGCCCGGTTCGCCAGGAACTGCACCCGGGCGGCGTGCACCGACGCGATGCCCTGGGGCAGCGCCGCCAGCACCAGCAGCGGCAGGAGGGCGGGGTGGAGCACGGTCAGCACGCCGGCCGCGCCGAGGAGCGAGGCGAGGGAGGCGAGCAGGTTCTGCGCCTCTCCGACGATGTCCACGCAGACCTCGGCGCCGCGGTCGGCGGCCTCCAGTTCGTCGTTGTAGCCGGCGTGGTCGTAGGCGGTCAGTTCGGCCGCCACGGTGGCGCGCAGCACCGCGGCCTCCGCCTCCCGGGAGATGCGGGGCGACAGGTGGATGGTGATGGTCCGGATCGTGATGCCCAGCAGGGAGCGGGCGCCGGCCGCCGCCGCGATGACCAGGATCGACGGCGCCGCGCGGGTGAGCTTGTCGCCGACCTGCCCGGGGCCGAACAGGGCCGAGATGGTGCCGGTGGTCGCGAACAGGCCGGCCGCGCCGAGCACCGCGGATACGGCCTGGCAGGTCAGGAGCAGCGCGACGGAGGTGCGGTCGATGCGCCAGCCGAGGCGGAAGGCGCGGACGACGAGCGCGGGCAGGCGGCGGGCCATCGCGCTGACGCTGATCGCCTCGATCGCCGCGATGCGGCGTCCGTCGGCGAGCCACTGCAGTTCCTCGTCGGCGGCCTCGGCCGACGCCGTCGTGGTGCTCAAGCGTTCGCCTCCTCGAGCGGAGCGGGGGCCAGCGGCAGGCGGGCCGCCAGGGCCCCGGGGACGGGTGGGACGTGGATCGACGGGGCGGGGGAACAGGCCACAGATCCTCCAGGAGCGGAGCGGTGCGCGGACGTGCGGACTCACCGGCCCCGGCCGACAGGAAAGCTCAAGTGGCCTTTCCTCAGGCCGAGTTGACCGGTCCGACGGAGTCGTTACGGGCGGCTGGGCGTCCGATGATGGTGCTGTTCGAGCGCGGCGTTCAAGTGGATTCGCCTCCGGGCGAGCCCGGGTCGAACGGGGACTTTTCGAGCACGTTCCGGGCATGGTTCAGCGCATATGCCAAGCGGACGGGCGGCGCACGGCCGTCGCCGGATTCACCCGTTCGGCTGGTCTGCCGCCCGAGGGGCTGCCGCGCCGCCAGGCTCCTGAGGCGGGTGGGGCGGCAGGAGTTGAGTACGGATACTCATGTCCCGGGCCAACTGGATCGGGCACGATGCTCACCGTCAGTGAGCTTGTGCGGAAGGGTTCTTGTGTCCATGGTCCGAAACAACGTCAGGATTCCCCTCGTGGTCGGCGCGGCGGCGATGGCCGCGGCCGTCGTCGCCGGGTGCTCCTCCGACCCCGGAGCGGGGTCGGGAACCGGCCCGGGAGCCGTCCCCGACAAACCGTCCGCGACCTCGGGCGGCGCCGGCTCCCCGGGTGCCGCCCCGACGTCCACGCCGACGCTCCAGGCGTCCGGCGCCCCGGCGTTCGGCTCGCCCAGCAGTACGCCGACCGGCCCGCCGATCCCCACCGGAGCCGCCCTGCGCGAGCTGCTGCCGACCGCCGCCACGCTGCCCGCCGGGTGGCGGATCGAGGGCAACGGCAGCGAGAACGACTCCGGCACCTACGTCCTGGAGGAGCCGGCCAAGCCGGTGCTGCCCCAGGAGCCGTGCACCCAGATGCGCCTCGCCGGAAGCGTCCTCTCCCTGGACTACAGGGCCTCGGGCGCGACGAACGAGGTCTACGACGGCCAGAACAGGGTCGAGGTCTACCTGGGCGCCTACCACGCCGGCGACGCGGCCAAGCTGCTCGGCGAGATCCGGGCGTACGCGGACCGCTGCACGTCCTTCACCGGCAAGGGGATCGACGGGAAAGCGATTCCGCTGACCGTGACGCTGCAGCCGGTGCCGGGGCTCGGCGACGAGGCCGTCGACGTCAAGAAGGTGCCCCAAGGCCCGTACCACAGCGAGGAGATCGTGGTGACGCGGCTCGGCGACCGGCTGCTGTTCCTCAGCGGCGACAACATCCTCGGCCGGCTGCCGAACCTCATGCAGCTGGCGGTGCCGCTGTCGAAGACGGCCAGGTGAGCATCGGATGAGCGCCGGGTAGTCGGCCCGCCCGGGACGACGAGCCCCCGGGGCGGTGGCGCCGGCGGCGACCTCGGCGTCACCGCCCGCGGCGGAGCGGGGCCCGGACGAGGCGCGCCCGCCGCGGCTCAGGGCAGGCGGGAGTACGGGGGCCGGGCGTCGTCCGGAGCCCCGTGGTCGCTGGAGACCAGCAGGAGCACCGTGGCGCGCCGGGCCCCCAGCGAGCGCAGCCGGTGGGGCGTGGTGGCCTTGAGGTAGACGCAGTCGCCCGGGTCGAGCGTGATCGCGCGCGACGGGAGGACCAGTTCGACCCGTCCCTCGTGGACGAAGACGAACTCCTCGCCGGGGTGGTCCCGGAACGGGGCGGGGCCGTCGTCGAGCGGCGGGTAGAGCATGAACGGGGTCATGCCCTTGGCGCCGGCGTCGAGCGCCATCCCCTCGTAGCGGGTGCCGGGCTCGTCCGGGGCGGTCAGGGCCTGGCGCTCCGCGGCCCGGGTGACGGTGACCTCGCTCAGCTCCTCGGCCTCGGCGAAGAGGCTGTCCAGGGGGACTTCGAGGGCCTTGGCGAGGGAGGCGCAGACGGCGATCGAGGGAACGCTCTGGCCGCGTTCGACCTTCGACAGGTAGCTCTTGGTGACGCCGGACCGCTCGGCCAGCGCCTCCAGGGTCATCAGCCGTTCCTTGCGCAGCTGCCGCACCCGGTTGATCACTGGTTCTTCCTCTCCCGTGCCATCCACCTCCGATGACACACCGTGTCCTCTGGCGGGCCATGCTACGCCGCGGCGCCGCCGGTACGCCCGGGAGGCCCTGTCGCCCTTGCCGCCCTTGCCGCCCTTGCCGCCCTTGCCGCCCTTGCCGCCCTTGCCGCAGGAAACCTTGTGTCCTATGGTGAACAATGTTTCCTCCGGAGCCACGGCTCCGGACACAGGCCTGGCCGCCGGGGCGAGGCCGGAGAACCGGAGCACACACATGGCGAACACCCTGCGGGACTCGAAGGACGTCCTCGTCGACCGCGCCGCGCGGCAGATGGACCGGCACTTCGGGGACTCGACACTGACCACGCGCCAGAAGCTGGCGCTCACCTGCCGGATCGCGTACGACGGCGGCCACGACTCGGGGCTCGCCGGGCAGATCAGCTCCCGCGGGCGCGAGCCGGGCACCTACTACACCCAGCGCCTGGGCCTGGGCTTCGACGAGATCACCGAGGACAACCTGCTCCTGGTGAACGAGGACCTGGAGGTCCTGGAGGGCACGGGCATGCCCAACCCCGCCAACCGCTTCCACTCCTGGATCTACCGGGCGCGCCCGGACGTCAACTGCGTCATCCACACCCACCCGCTGCACACCGCCGCACTGGCCATGCTCGAAGTCCCGCTGGTGGTCTCCCACATGGACACCACACCGCTGTACGACGACTGCGCCTTCCTCAAGGACTGGCCGGGCGTGCCGGTCGGCAACGAGGAGGGCGAGATCATCACCGCCGCCCTCGGCGACAAGCGGGCCGTCCTGCTGGCCCACCACGGCCAGCTGGTGACCGGCTCCACGATCGAGGAGGCGTGCACCCTGGCGCTGCTCATCGAGCGGGCCGCCCGCCTGCAACTGCTGGCGATGTCGGCGGGGACCATCCAGCCCCTGGACCCGGCGCTCGCCCGCGAGGCCCACGACTGGACCTCCACCGACCGGCGCAGCCGGGCGAACTTCGCGTACTACGCGCGCAAGGCACTGCGCACTCACCCCGACTGCGTCAACGGACAGGTGGACCTCTGATGGCCAATCCGCCCCTGCAGGGCATCATCTCCTACCCGGTCACCCCCTTCGACGCTGCCACCGGCGAGGTCGACCTGGCCGCACTGCGCGGGCTCACCGGCGACCTGGTCGCCGCCGGCAGCCACGCCGTCGCCCCGCTGGGCAGCACCGGCGAGAGCGCCTACCTGACCGGGAAGGAGTGGGACGCGGTCTGCGAGACCACCCTGGACGCGGTGGCCGGGCGGGTGCCCACCCTCGTCGGCGTCTCCCACTGGAGCACCGAGGGCACCGTCCGCCGCGCCCGAGTGGCCGCCCGCCACGGCGCCACCGCGATCATGGTGCTGCCCCAGGTGTACTGGAAGCTGACCGAGGACGAACTCGCCCGGCACTACGACGAGGTGGCCCGCGCCACCGACCTGCCGATGATGCTCTACAACAACCCCGGCACCAGCGGCGTGGACCTGCGCCCGGAGACGGTGGTCGCGCTCGCCCGGAAGATCCCCAACCTCACCATGGTCAAGGAGAGTTCGGGCGAGGTGTCCCGCTTCCGCGCCATCCGGGAGCTGTCCGACGGAGAGCTGTCCGTCTACAACGGCAGCAACCCGCTCGCCCTGGACGCCTTCCGCGCCGGAGCCGCCGGCTGGTGCACGGCCGCCCCCTGCCTCGTCCCGCAGCCGGTGCTGGAGCTCCACGCCGCGGCCGTCGGCGGACAGCAGGAGCGCGCGGACGCGCTGTTGCGGGAACTGCTGCCCTTCCTGCGGTTCATCGTCCGGCACGGCCTCCCCCGGACCGTCAAGGCGGGCCTGGAGATCCGGAACCGCCCCGCCGGGCCGCCCCGGCCGCCGCTGCTGCCGCTGCCGCCGGAGGAGACGGCGCAGCTGCGGGAGCTGCTCACCGGCCTCCTCCCGCCCTCCGCCGCCTGACGGTGCCCGCCCCCACCGGCTCCCCTGTACGAGGACACCCGTCCCCGCACAGGGGAGCCGGCACCACCAAGGGCCTACGGGTCGAGCCGGACGGTGGCGACGGTGTCCCAGCAGATCCGCCACCCCGGCAGGTCCGCACCGGCCACCGGGACGCGCCGCCAGAACACCTCGTTGACGATGATCCGGTTCACGGTGAACGGGGCGTGGCCGGGCCGGACCCGGTGGATGGTCTGCGCCAGCTCGTCGCTGTCGGTGTCGGCGGCCGCGTAGGCGGCGGTGGTGTGGAGCACGCCGAGCGGGTACGCGGTGGAGTCGGGGCCGAAGACCCGGTGGACGGCGCCGCGGACGCGGTGCTGGAGGGCGGCGAGGTCGCCGTCGGGGTGGAGGTCGAGGCGGACGCCGGTGCGGTAGGCGAGCGGCGAGCCGGCCTGGAGGGCGATCGGCCCGCTCCCGGCCACCGCGGCCCGCAACCGGTCGGCGAGGTCGCGGCGTTCGGCGTCGGTGACGGCGTCCGCCGGGGCGGAGGTGAGCATGTCGAGGGTGATGTGCATCCGCTCGTCCGGCACCGGCAGGACGGGGAAGCCGGCCAGGGCCTCGCGCAGGCCGGCGAGGAGCGTGTGCAGGGCCGAGCCCGCCGGCAGGTCGGGCAGGGCGTACACCTGGAGGGCGCGCAGGCCGTCCGGCCAGGGCCGCTGTCCGAAGGTCGGGTGGAACGCTTTCACGTCGCCTCCTGCTGATCCGGTTCGGTGGCGGCCCGGCGGGGCGGCGGCCCGTCCGGGGTGAGGCTGTCGACCGTACGACGGGGTTCAGCGTACGGGCGGATCCCCCGCTCCGTACCGGCCCCGGCGTCAGGCGTCCCGGCGGGACAGGCCGAGGGCGGCCAGGGTGAAGGCGACGGCGAGGTAGCCGGCCAGGGCGGCGAAGCAGCCGACCGGGCCGAGGCGGTCGGCGCCCGCCGACGCGACCGTGGTGCCGAGGCCTTCGAAGACGCTCTGCAGGCCGAACCGTGACACCCCGTCGCCGAGCGGTGCCAGCAGCATCGGGGAGAGGAAGAACAGGCCGAACAGGGCGGCGACCGCACCCGCCGTGTGGCGCAGGACGAAGCCGAGCGCGAGGCCGAGCAGGGCGAAGGCGGACAGGAACAGGCCGCAGCCGACCACGGCGCGCGCCACGCCGGGGGCGCCGAGCGGGACGGCGAGGTGCCGGCCGCTCAGGGCGCGCCGGCCGAGCAGGAAGGTCAGGAAGGCGAGCAGTTGCCCGAGCAGCGCCGAAACCCCGCCGACCACCAGGGCTTTGGCGACGAGCACCTGGCCGCGCCGGGGCACGGCCGCGAGGGTCGTGCGGATCTGGCCGGTGGTGTACTCGCTGGAGGCGGCCAGCGTGCCCAGGGTGCCGACGGCCAGCACGGCGACGTAGAAGCCGCCGGAGAAGCCGTAGCGGACCGGATCGAAGCGCTCGCGTTGCTCGGCGCTCCAGGAGGCCCAGTTGTCGGCCGCGCTCGCGTAGTCGATCAGGCCGATGAACAGCGCGGCGGCCAGGGCCACGGCCGCCGCGAGCGGGGTCGCGCGGACGCTGCGCAGCTTGACCCACTCCCCGGCCAGGGCGCCCCGGGTGGTCGGTGCGGTGCTCATGCGGTCCTCTTTCCGGGAGTCGTGACGGAAGACGTGGCGGGAGACGTGACGGAAGACGTGGAGGTGGCCCGGTAGTCGACCGCGCCGCCGACGGCGTCCATGAAGGCCTGCTCCAACGAGGCCTGCCGGACGGTGAGTTCGTGGACACCGATGCCGTGCCCGGCGGCCAGCTCGCCGATGGCGGACGGCTCCAGGCCGACGACGGCCAGCGCTCCGGCGGGCTCCTCGCCGACGGAGGCCGCCCCGGCCGCGCGCAGCAGCCGGGCCAGCTCCGCCGGACGGGCGCAGCGCACCAGGACGTCGGTGCGGGCGTGCTCGGCGAGGAAGTCGGCCGTCGAGCGGTCCGCGACGAGCCGTCCGCGCCCGATGACCACCAGGTGGTCGGCGGTGAGGGCCGTTTCGCTCATCAGGTGCGAGGAGAGCAGGACGGTCCGTCCTTCGGCGGCGAGGTCGCGCAGGAGGGTGCGGATCCACTGGACGCCTTCCGGGTCCAGTCCGTTGACGGGTTCGTCGAGCAGCAGGACGGGCGGGTCGCCGAGCAGGGCGGCGGCGATGCCCAGGCGCTGCTTCATGCCGAGCGAGAAGCGCCCCGCCCGGCGGCGGGCCGCCGTCGCCAGACCGGTGAGTTCCAGCACCTCGCGGACCCGGCGGGGGCCGATGCCGTTGGTGACGGCGAGGCCGAGCAGGTGGTGGCGGGCGGAGCGGGCGGGGTGGACGGCACCGGCGTCCAGCAGCGCGCCGACCTCGCGCAGCGGGTGGCGCAGCGAGGCGTACGGGCGGCCGTTGACGGTGGCCCGCCCCGCGGTCGGGGCGTCCAGGCCGAGGATCATCCGCAGGGTGGTGGACTTGCCGGAGCCGTTCGGTCCGAGGAAGCCGGTGACCCGGCCGGGGTGGACGGTGAAGGTGAGTCCGTCCACGGCGAGGGTGCCGCCGTAGCGCTTGCTGAGGTCGCGTACCTCGATCATCGTGCTGCCTTTCCTTGTGGCGTGCCTCCACGCTCCCGTCCGCGCCGGGGGCCCGGCCTCCCACCGTGGGCGGAATCCCGGCATCGGACGGGGGCCGGTCTCTGCCCGTGGTCGTAGGCCTGTGGGGCGATGCCCCGGCGGCGGGCCGCCGCTAGCCTGGGGCGATGTCCGACATCCCGCGCCCGCCGGTGACCGGAAGGCTCCGCCCGGGCCACTGGGTTCTGGTCGACCTGGCGGTCTCCCTGGCCCTGACCGTGCTCACCTGGCTGCGGGTGCTGGACGCCTACCGGGTGTTCGACCCGCACCACCGGGGCTACGCCGAGCCGACCACGGCCGAGCTGGTGGCGGTGCTGGGGTGCGTGGTCGTCGTCGGCGCGGCGGCGGGCCTGCGGCGGCTCGCGCCGGTGGCCGCTGCCGGGGTGGTGTTCGCCGCCTGGGTGGTGGTCGTGGCGGTGGCCGGACGGCTGACCATCGCCAACCTGGCCGGGTTCCAGGTGCTGCTCGCCGCCGCGATGACGGTCTACCTGGTCGCGGCGATCGGCGCGCCGCGGATCGGCGCTGCCGCGCTGGCGTTCGGACTGGTGGGCGCCGGGCTGAGCGGGTTCGGCTCGCGGGAGCTGTGGAACAACCTGGTGTTCGCCGCGCTGGCGGTCGTCACCGCCTGGGCGCTCGGCAGCGCGGCGGCCCGCTACCGCGCGTACGGCGCGGAGCTGCGCCGCCACCAGCTGGACCTCGCCCTCGCCGAGCTCGCGGAGGAGCTCGCCGAGGAGCGGATCCGGCTGGCCCGGGAGCTGCACGACGTGATCGCGCACAGCATGAGCGTGGTCAACGTCCAGGCGGGGTACGGCCGTTTCGTGATCGGCCGGGATCCGGCGAAGGCCGAGCAGGCACTGGACGCCATCCAGGCGGTGAGCCGGGACGCGATGGTGGAGATGCGCGGCCTGCTCACCGTCCTGCGCGGGGCCCCGGCCGAAGGCGCCGACCGTGGAGCGGGCGCCGAGTTCGCCCCCGCGCCCCGACTCGCCGACCTGGAACGGCTGGTGGCCAGCAGCGCGGAGGCCGGGGTGCGGGTCGAGCTGCGGGTCGGCGGCCGGGTGCGGACGCTGTCGGACGGCGTCGAGCTGTCGGCGTTCCGGATCGTCCAGGAGGCGCTGACCAACGTGGCCAGGCACGCGGGCACCGACTCGGCCCGGGTGGACGTGGCGTACGAGGAGGACCGGTTGGTGCTGGAGGTGACCGACCCCGGGTGCGGCACCCTGAACGGCGCCGGGACAGGCGAGGGGCACGGCCTGGCCGGGATCGCCGAACGGGTCGGCCTGTACCGGGGCCGCCTGGAGGCCGGGCCGGGCCCGGACGGCGGCTTCCGGGTCCGGGCCGTCCTGCCGCTGGCCGAGGCCGCGGTCGAGGCCGCGTCATGACGGCGGCCGGGGAGCACCCCGCCCCGCCGGTCCGGGTCGTGGTCGCCGACGACCAGGCGCTGGTCCGGGCCGGCCTGGCCGGGATCGTGGCCGCCGCCGACGGGTTCACCGTGGTGGGCGAGGCCGCCGACGGCGCGCAGGCCGTCCGGCTGGCCCGCACCGAGCACCCGGACGTGGTCCTGATGGACATCCGGATGCCGGGCACCGACGGCCTCGCGGCCACCCGGCGGATCACCGCCGAGAGCGGCGTACGGATCCTCGTCCTCACCACCTTCGACCTGGACGAGTACATCTACGGGGCGCTGCGCGCCGGAGCCTCCGGCTTCCTGCTCAAGTCCACCCCGCCCGAGGAGCTGCTGACCGCGATCCGGGTGGTCGCCGCCGGGGAGGCGCTGCTCGCCCCGAGCGTCACCCGCCGGCTGATCCGCGCGTTCGCCGCCGCCTCCACCGGCCCCGCCGAGCCGCCGGCGGACCGCGACGGCGAGCGGCAGCGGGTCCTCCAGGCCGTCACCGGACGGGAGTTGGAGGTGCTCACGCTGATCGGCCGCGGGCTCACCAATGCCGAGATCGCCGAGCGGCTGTGCGTCAGCACGGGCACGGTCAAGACCCACGTCGGCCACCTGCTGGCGAAGCTCGCCGCCCGCGACCGCGTCCACCTGGTGATCACCGCCTACCGGGCCGCCCTGGTCGCCTGACACCCGCCCCGGGCTCCTGGACCCCGCCACCCGTGACGGTGGGTGATGACGCTACTCGGCGCAGCGGGTTTGCCGCCCGTCAGCGGGCCCGGAACGCTGGGAGCCCGGGGGGAGCCACCCGCCACACCAGGAGTCCCCGCAGATGTCCCCGAAAACCGTCGCCGCCCTCGCCGCGGGCCTCGTCGGCACCATAGCCCTCGCCCACGTCGCCTTCGCGGGCGCCCCCGTCACCCTGAACATGGCCACCGGCAGCGCCGAGTGCACGCTCACCTGGGCGAAGCCCGGCATCACCTTCAAGGCCCTGACGCCCGGCGGCAACGCCGCGTCCTTCCGGGACGTCGACGCCACCGGGACGGTCACCATCGACCTCACCTCCGTCGGCAACCCCGTCACCCTGGCGAACTCCGTCTACATCCGGACGGCGGCCAAGGGCGGCTTCACCCTGACCGACGCCTCCGGCCGCTACGTGCAGGTCTCGAACCTCGAAGGCAGCCTCTCCGGCGACAGCACCTTCGTCGTGCAGACCAGCAGCGACCCCGCCGGCACCCGCCTCCCGGTGTACAACATCCCCACCCGGCCCCGGATCAGCCCGGACGTGCAGTCCGTACTGCCGCCGCGCGTCAACCTCGCGCTCTCCGACATCTGGATGAGCGTCCTGCCCGAGTTCGCCACCGTCATGAACCAGACCTTCGGCGACGGCACCCTCCGGCCCGGCGACCAGCTCGGCACCTGCACCGCCCGGACCACCTCCTGACGCGGCCGCCACCGGGCGATACCGGGGCGCCGACCGGGTACAGGTGACGGGGGCGGCCCCGCCCCTGACCCGGCGTCCGGGAGGAAACCCCATGTCCGCACCGTTCCAGCACCGCCGGTTCGCCGTCGACGACGACGGCAACGACCTGGGGTACCTGCTGTCGCTGCCGGACGGTTACCAGGACGGGCCCGGGCCGTGGCCGCTGCTGCTCTTCCTGCACGGCGCCCTGGAGCGCGGCGAGGACCCGGCGGTCCTGGCCGCGCACGGCCCGGTCCGGCAGATCGCCGAGGGGGCGAGGCTGCCGTTCGTGGTGCTGGCCCCCCAGTGCCCGGCCCACAGTTCCTGGGTGGCGGAGCTGAGCAGCCTCGCCGCCCTCCTGGCGGAGGTGGAGCGGGAGGTCCGGATCGATCCGGACCGCCGGTACGTGACCGGCCTCAGCATGGGCGGCACCGGCTCGTGGGCGCTCGCCGCCCGGTACCCGCGCCGGTTCGCCGCCGCCGTACCGGTCTGCGGCTCCTGGCTGCGGGAGTCCGCTCCGCGCCTGACCGCCGTCCCCGTCTGGACCTTCCACGGCGAGGAGGACGAGGTCATCCCGGTCTCGCACACCGAGCGCCTGGTCGACGCGCTGCGCGCACTGGGCGGCCCGGTGCGGTTCACCCGCTACCCGGGCGTCGGCCACGACTCCTGGACCCGGACGTACGACGACCCCGAGGTCTACGACTGGCTGCTCGCCCAGTCCCGCCCCGGCGATCCCACCCTCCGAACGGTCCCCGCCCCCACCGCGGCCGCCGCGGACAGCCACGTGGAGCCCGCTTAGGCCTATGGCCGGGATCCGCTCGCCCAGGGCCCTCGGCTGACGCCGGTCCACCTGGGCGTTGATCGTCTGTCTACCGCCGTCACGCACGATCGATCCCGCAGAGCGCGCCCCACACGTTCACGGGCGCGAACGGACGAGAGAGGCACACGGGGAAATGAAGACGACGAAGAAGCTGCGGCACACCGTGCTCGGGATCGCGGCCGGCATGCTGGCCCTGGTCGGGACGGTGGCGTCGGCCGGGACCGCGCACGCCGACAGCCCGCCCGCCTCGTACCTGGATGAGCCCGGCATCCTCTACCGCGGCGGCCACATCGAGGCGGGCGACACCCAGCTGGTCCTGCAGAACGACGGCAACCTCGTCCTCTACCGGGCCTACCAGGACCCGAGTCTCGTCCACGCCGTGTGGCAGGCGCCCAAGACCTGGGGCTGCGGCTACAAGGCGATCATGCAGGGCGACGGGAACTTCGTCGTCTACGACGTCAACAGCCACCCCTGCTGGAGCGCCGACACCTTCAAGCCCAGTTCCCTGGCGAAGGCCAGCCTCGCGGTCTCCGCCCTCGGCGGCCTCAAGGTCGTCTTCGTCAACCCCAGCGGCGGCCGGAGCATCAGCTGGGCGACGATCCGCAGCTCCGACCTGTACTAGGCACGGTGTCGGCGGTCTGCCGGTGGTGACGGTGATCCATCAGCGGTCTGTGGGTGGCGCGTTGTTCATTGGCCGGGCGGGGGGTGGGCCACCACGCACCCCCCCCGCCGAAGGAGCC
>NZ_JBHUAL010000244.1:0-13531 GCF_042789775.1 Kitasatospora sp. NPDC056800
CGGGGTCTCCCGGGGGCGGCCTTTCCCGTGCTTCCTGGTTGTCCCCGGGGGACGCCCGGTCAGCCGAGCTGCTGCTCGATCGCGCGCAGCTTGCGCTCCAGCGAGTCCAGCTTCGGCATCGACAGGGTGTCGTCGTCGGCCGTCAGGTCGATGGTCGAGTCGCTGCGGGACGACCCGGTGCCGGAGGACGCGTACGAGGAGGACGCGTACGAGGAGCCGACGGCGGCGCGCGGCCGGCGGCCGGCGTCCAGGGCGGCCGGCTCGAAGGAGTCGGCGGACCGGTGCGAGTCCGCGTACGAGGAGGCCGGGGAGGTCGGGGTGGTGGCGTCGGTTTCCGCGGCTAGGGCAGGCTCCGTAGCGCTCGGGCCGTCTCCGGCAGCCGTGAGGGCGGGAACCTGGCGGCCGCCGCGGCCCCGGGCGAGCATGCCGCCCTGGCGCGAGATGGCCTTCAGCTCGGCCCGCTCGCGGCGGTCGGCGGTGCGGGCGCGGGCCTTGGCGTCCAGCTTCGCCTGACGCTCCTCGCGCACCTCCTCGACCGCCTCGTCCAGGCTGCGGACGTTCTCCAGCAGCATCAGCGACCAGGCCGCGTAGGTCTCGCGCGGGGCGCGCAGCCAGCGGACGATGCGGATCTGCGGCAGCGGGCGCGGCACCAGGCCCTGCTCGCGCAGCGCGGCCTTGCGGGTCTGCTTCAGCGCGCGGTCGAACAGGATCGCCGCCGAGATCGACATGCCGGAGAAGAACTGCGGGGCGCCGTCGTGCGACACGCCGCGCGGGGCGTGCACCCAGTTGAACCAGGCCGAGGCGATCGCGAACACCCAGACCAGCAGGCGCGAGCCGAGCGCGGCGTCACCGTGGCTGGCCTCGCGGACGGCGAGCACCGAGCAGAACATCGCGGCGCCGTCCAGGCCGAACGGGACGAGGTACTCCCAGCCGCCGGACAGGCCCAGGTTCTCCTTGCCGAAGCCGACCAGGCCGTGGAAGGAGAGGGCCGCGGCGACGCCGGCGCAGCAGAACAGCAGCGTGTACGAGGAGATGCCGTAGATCATCTCCTTGCGCCGGCGGCGCTCCTCGCTGCGCTCCCAGGAGTCGCCGGACTCGTCCTTCTTCGAG
Organism: Kitasatospora sp. NPDC056800; assembly: GCF_042789775.1. Taxonomy (NCBI): domain Bacteria; kingdom Bacillati; phylum Actinomycetota; class Actinomycetes; order Kitasatosporales; family Streptomycetaceae; genus Kitasatospora; species Kitasatospora sp. NPDC056800. The sequence goes on from NZ_JBHUAL010000244.1 coordinate 1,111, forward strand.
CTCTTGAAACGCAGCGTCGCCAGCAGGACGGCGACGAACAGCAGGGCTGCGCCGCCGATGACGGTCCAGACCAGCTGTATGGAGGTCAGGTTCATTGCGGGTCGGGCCTCGGGTTTCCGCAGGGGACAGGATCACAGCGCGACACAGGTGGTCAGGGCCCGCTGTACGGGCACCGCCTGACGGTCGGTTCGTCGCCGCACGGCATGCCCGCCGCGCCCGCGCAGGGGCGGACGGGACGCCTGTGCGGCTAGACGATATCGCGTCCGAAGGGGCGGCATGTTACGGGAGGGCGGCTTCCTCCTGCCAATCGACCCGCCGGTTGGATAGGGGAGGGGTGGACGGGGTATCCGACGGCCGGGCCGATGCCCGATCATTGGTCGGCGGACCGTCAGAACGCCTGGCGGGAGCAGGGGGAGAGGACGGCATGGTCTCGATCTGGGAGTACCTGCGCGGGGACAAGAGCTACACCTTCGACAACCCCGGCGGTCAGCACAAGGTCATACTCACCAAGTCGACTCCGCAGCACGCGATCACCGGGTCGGCCGCCACCACCGGCTACCTCTACGTCAACCTGCACTGGACGATGAGCGCCGGGGGCTCCCGCCGGCCGAGCGCCCGGGAGTCCGTCAAGCGGTTCTTCAGCCCGCGGATCCTGCGGCCGCAGGACCCGGACTCGCCGCAGAACAGCGAGCCGATGAACGTCGACCTCGACCTGGCCTGCATGTACGAGCTCTCCGACGGGAGCACCGGCGTGGTGCAGCCGCTCGGCGGGCTCTTCGGCGACCTCCAGAACGCGCCGTACATCAAGCTCAGCGGCGACGACCAGTACGGGGCGCCGTCCGGCGAGACGATGTACGTCAACCTGGAGAAGAAGGACAAGTTCAAGCGGCTGCTGATCTTCGTCTACATCTACGACGGCACGCCGGCCTTCGAGCAGTCGCACGCGGTGGTGACGATCGTGCCGCAGACCGGGCCGCGGATCGAGATCAAGCTGGAGGAGCGGGCCCGGGCGGCGCGCTCCTGCGCGGTGGTGCTGATCGAGAACGCGGGGGACAACCAGCTGACGGTGCGGCGCGAGGTGCGGTACGTCAACGGGTTCCAGGCGGACATCGACCGGCTGTACGGGTTCGGGATGCAGTGGCAGCGCGGGTACAAGGGCGACTGACGCCGGCGGGCGCGGCGGTTCCACGGTGGCGGGCGGTGCGTGTGGCGGTTCCACGGCGGAGGGCGGTGCGCGCGGCGGGGCCGGGGTCGTCCGGCGGCCCCGCCGGGGGTGTCAGCGGGGCTGGAACTGCGGGCCCTGCGGGGGCAGCGCGAACTCCTCGCCGGTGGGCGCCGGGGGCTGGGCCGCCGGCGGCTGCGGCGGGACGGGCGGCTGCTGGCCGGTGCCGGGCTGCGGGTAGCCGTAGCCGGCGGGGCGCTGCTGCTGCGGCGGCGCGGGCTGGTTCTGCTGGGGGTACCCGTAACCGCCCGGCTGCTGCTGGTAGGGCTGCTGGCCGGTGCCCGGTTGCGGGTAGCCGTAGCCGCCGGTGGGCTGCTGCGGCGGTGCGGGCTGCTGCTGGGGGTAGCCGTACCCCGTGCCGGGCTGCTGGGGGTAGCCGTAGCCGGTGCCGGGTCGGTTGCTCGGGGGAGCGGTGGGCGGCGGGGGCACGGTCGGCGGGGCGGTGGGCGGCGGCGGGGTCGCCGGCGCGGGCGAGGCGTTCGCGGCGGTGGCCGGGGCCGGGGCCGGTGCGGTGGTCGGGGTGGGCGGTGACTGCGGGACGGCCGGGGCCAGGGTGAAGGTGCCCGGCTCGGGGGTGGTCGAGCGCGGGTCCGGCAGCGGGGTGCTGCGCGGGTCGAACGCGCCGGACGGGGCGGGGGTGGCGCCGGGGGCCTGGTCGGCCTCCGCCTCGTCGTCCACGGTGATGCCGAAGTCGGTGGCGAGGCCGATCAGCCCGGAGGTGTACCCCTGGCCGATCGCCCGGAACTTCCAGGCCCCGGAGCGGCGGTACAGCTCGCCCGCGACCAGGGCGGTGACGTTCTCGGCGTCGTCGATCGCGAACTCGGCGAGTGCGGGGACGCCCTCACCGGCCGTGGCGTCGAAGAGCAGCAGGCGCAGCCCCGGCACGGCGCGGAACGGCCCGCCCTCGGAGGAGCCGGCCAGCACCACGCGGTCCACCTCGGCGGGCAGCTTGCCCAGTTCGACCTCGACCGTGTCGATGATCTCGGCGCCGCCGGAGGTCTGCTGCTTGGGCAGGTGGCGGACCAGGCCGGAGGGGTGGCGGGGCTGGTTGTAGAAGACGAAGTCGGCGTCCGAGCGGACCTTTCCGGAGGCGCCGAGCAGCAGCGCGGACGCGTCCACGTCCGGCGCACCGGGCGTGGCGCTCCAGCGCAGCACGGCGCGGACCGCCGCCGCCGGCAGTGCGATGTTGGCGCCCTTGGCCATCACGTGCGTCATAGCCGACCATCCTGCCTGTTCGCCACCCCTTCGGACAACGTGACCGGACCGGTCCGCGCGGAGTCGGACTTTGCCAAGACTTGCGCTTTCCGAGGTTTGCCGCCGTCGTTTCCGGGATGGGGCGCCGGTGCGCCCATGATCGTCCAAGTGGACCGGGATGTTCCGGGAGTTCAGTGCCGGGGAACCGGGACCGGCCGGATCCCGTCCGTACGATGGGCGGTCGAAAGGTCTCCGGGGGTTCGGCGGAGGGGCGTCCGGCGGCGGCGTGCCCGGGAACCTTGGCGCCCGGTCGGCCGGTTGACCAGGGTGTCGTCGGCAACGGGCCGGGGGCCGGTCCACTTCCTGGAGGAGAGCACCTTGCGCCATTTCGGCCACCTCGCCGAGGACGTACGCGGCCGGCTCTTCCTGGAACAGCCGCGCCCGTTCAGCGCGCGGAGCGGGCCGGAGGTGATCGCCACCGCCCTCGGCGGCACCCTCTACAGCCCGGCCACCAGGCCCGCCCTGGCCGCCGACATCCGCAAACTCGCTGGTCGGGGCGTGGTGTCGATGGTGCTCTGCCTGGAGGACGCGATCGCCGACCACGAGGTGGACGCGGGCGAGCGGAACCTGGTCGAGCAGTTGAATGACCTGGTCAAGGACTTCACCGACTGTACACAGAGCCACCCCCTGCTCTTCATCAGGGTCCGCAGCGCCGCCCAGATCCTCGACCTGGCCGAGCGTCTCGGCCCGGCCGCCGAACTGCTCAGCGGCTTCGTGCTGCCGAAGTTCACCCCGGCGAACGGCGGCGGGTACCTGGCCGCGCTGGCCGCCGCCGAGGCCGCGACCGGGCGGCGGCTGTTCGCCATGCCCGTCCTGGAGTCGCCCGAACTCGCCCACCTGGAGACCAGGCGGGAGCAGCTGTTCGGCATCGCCCAGCTGCTCGCCGCCCACCGCGAACGGGTGCTCGCCGTCCGGCTCGGGGTCACCGACCTCTGCTCCGCGTACGGCCTGCGGCGCTCGCCCGACCTCACCGCGTACGACGTGGCGCTGGTCGCCTCGGTGATCGGGGACGTGGTCAACGTGCTCGGCCGGGCGGACGGCACCGGGTACACCGTCACCGGACCGGTCTGGGAGTACTTCCCGGTGCAGGAGCGGATGTTCAAGCCGCAGCTGCGCCGGACCCCGTTCGCCGGGGCCTCCGTCCCGGCCGCGGCCGGGGTGCTCCGGGCCTCCGGCGAGGAGGTCCGCCGGCGGATCATCGAACACGACCTGGACGGGCTGATCCGGGAGGTCGAACTCGACCGGGCCAACGGCCTGCTCGGCAAGACCTGCATCCACCCCAGCCACGTACCGGCCGTGCACGCCCTCTCCGTGGTCACGCACGAGGAGTACTGCGACGCCCGCGACATCCTCCGGCAGGAGCATGACGGCGGCGGGGTACTGCGCTCGGCGTACACCAACAAGATGAACGAGGCCCGGCCGCACCGGGCCTGGGCGGAGCGGGTGCTGCTGCGGGCGGAGGTGTTCGGGGTGGCCCGGGAGGACGTGAGCTTCGCCGAACTGCTGTCGGCCTGCCTGTGCGGCTGACGGCGCCCGGACGGACACGACGAACGCACCGACGGACATGACGAACGCACCCGTGAACGCCGGCTACGAACGCACCGACGAACGCACCATCGCACCACCGAAGGCAGGACCAGCAGTGACAGCAACACCGCAGACGTGGACCGGCCGTTGGGTCGCCGACCGGGCCGGGATCGCCCTGACCGGCTCCGAGCGCCTCCCCGAACTCGTCGGCCTGGCGCTGCGCTCGGGGAACCCCAAGCGCGCCCACCTGCTGGTCTCCACCGTGCTCGGCAAGCATGTGCCGCAGCGGCCCTCGGTGGTCCACGGCGCCGGGCTCGAACTCGGCCGCCGGGTCCGCGACCTGCTCGGCGCGGAGGCGGCCGGGCGGGCCGTCGTACTCGGCTACGCGGAGACGGCCACCGGCCTCGGCCACAGCGTCGCCGACGGCCTGGACGCCCCCTACCTGCACTCCACCCGCCGGCCGGTGCCCGGCCTGGACCCGGTCGGCGGCTTCGAGGAGGAGCACTCGCACGCCACCTCGCACCTGCTGCTCCCCGCCGACCCCGGACTCCTCGCCGGCGACGGGCCGCTGGTGCTGGTGGACGACGAGTTCTCGACCGGACGGACGGTGCTCAACACCATCCGCGACCTGCACGCCCGCCACCCGCGCGGGCACTACGTGGTGGTCGCCCTGGTGGACCTGCGCTCCGCGGCCGACCGGCGCCGGCTCGATGAGGCCGCCGCCGAACTCGGCGTCCGGCTGGACCTGGTGGCCACCGCGAGCGGCGGCGTCGAGCTGCCGGAGGACGTCGTGGCGCGGGCCGAGCGGCTGATCGCCGAGGCGGCGCCGGCCGCCGCGCCCCCGGTCGGGGAGCCGCCGTCGGCCGGCCCCGCGTCGCTGGACCGGGTCGAACTGGACTGGCCCGCCGGGCTCCCGGACGGCGGCCGGCACGGCTTCACCGCCCACGACCGCGCCCGGCTGGACGCCGCACTGCCCCGGCTGGCCGGGCAGCTCGCCGAGGCCCTGCCCGCCGGTGCGCGGCGGGTGCTGGTGCTCGGCTTCGAGGAGCTGATGTACGCGCCGCTGCGCCTGGCCGACGCCCTCGCCGAGCGGCTCGGCGGCGACCGCGTCCGGTTCTCCACCACCACCCGCTCGCCCGTCCTGGCGGTGGACGACCCCGGCTACGCCATCCGCACCCGGCTCGCCTTCCCCGCCCACGACGACCCGCGGGACGGCGGCTCGCCCGAGCGCTACGCGTACAACGTCGCCCCCGGCAGCGACCCGGCGCGGCGCTTCGACGCCGTGGTGCTGGTGGTGGACGACGTGGCCGACACCCCGGCGCTGCACGAGGGCGAGCACGCGCTGCTCGGCCAGCTGCGGCGGGTGACCGACCGGGTGGTGCTCGCCGTGCTGCCCTCGCACCGGCCGGTGCCCGTCGTGCCCGCTCCGCTCGCCGCGCCCCTGTCTTCGGAGTTGCCCGGTTCTTCGGAGTTGCCCGCGCCCCTGTACGGGCCGGCGTTCTCCTCGTACCCCGCCGAGGAGGTGGCCTGGCTGCTCAAGGACCTCTCCGGGGTCGCGCTCGAAGCCCCCACCGAGGAGCGCGAGGAGGCCGTCCAGAACGGTGGCGCCCACTACGCCGAGTCGCTGCCGGTCGAGTACCAGCCCAGCCCCGAGTACCAGGAGCTGTTCCACCAGGCGCTGCGCGGCTCCGCCGGCCGGATCGCGCTCGCCGTCGGCACCGTCGCCGAGACGCTGCTGCGCGAGCGCGGCCCCGGGCTGGTGCTGGCCTCGCTGGCCCGGGCCGGCACGCCCGTCGGCATCCTGGTCCGCCGCTGGCTGGCCTTCGCCCACGGCCTGTCGGTGCCGCACTACGCGGTCTCGATCGTGCGCGGCCGCGGCATCGACCCGGTCGCACTGCGGTACCTGGCGGCCCACCACCGGGCGCAGGACGTGGTGTTCGTGGACGGCTGGACGGGCAAGGGCGCGATCACCCGCGAACTGGCCGACGCGCTGGCCGGCACCGGCTTCGACCCGGACCTCGCGGTGCTCGCCGACCCGGGCCGCTGCGTGCGGACGTACGGCACCAGGGACGACTTCCTGATCCCGTCCGCCTGCCTCAACTCCACGGTCTCCGGGCTGGTTTCGCGCACCGTGCTGCGCGCCGGGCTGATCGGGCCGGACGACTTCCACGGCGCCAAGCACTACGCCGAGCTGGCCGGGAACGACGTCTCGGCGCTCTTCCTGGACGCGGTGGCCGCCCGCTTCGGCGAGGTCCGCGCCGCGGCGGTCGAGGGCGCCGACCGGCTCGCCGCCGACCCGCACCGGGAGCCCGACCGGGCCGGCTGGGCCGCCGTCGAGCGGATCAGCGCCGAGTACGGCATCGACAACGTCAACCTGGTCAAGCCCGGTGTCGGCGAGACCACCCGGGTGCTGCTGCGCCGCGTCCCCTGGCGGATCCTCGCCCGGCGCGGCGCCGGGGCGGACCTCGACCACGTCCGGCTGCTCGCCGCCCAGCGCGGCGTCGAGGTCGAGGAGGTGGACGGCCTGCCGTACACCTGCGTCGGCCTGATCCACCCCCGCTACAGCCGCGGGGCGACCGGGGGAGACGGGCGCGCGGTGGCCGACGGGGGCACCGTGACCGAGACGACGGGGAGGGAATCCTGATGGGTGTCCTGGTGGCCAGCGACCTCGACCGGACGCTGATCTACTCCGAGCGGGCCATGGCCCTGGCCGGGCCCGACCGGCTGGCGCCGAGGCTGCTCTGCGTCGAGGTGTACCAGGGGCGGCCGCTGTCCTTCATGACCGAGCGGGCCGCCGGGCTGCTCGCCGAACTCGCCCGGGAGGCCTGCTTCGTGCCGGCCACCACCCGCACGCCGGAGCAGTACGGGCGGGTCAACCTGCCCGGCCCGACGCCGGACTGGGTCCCCGCGTACGCGATCTGCGCCAACGGCGGGCAGCTGCTGGTGGACGGCGTGCCGGACGGTGACTGGCGGGCCGAGATCACCGCGCGGATAGCCGCCGGCTCGGCCCCGCTGGAGGAGGTCGTCCGGCGGCTCGCCCTGTGCGCCGACCCGGAGTGGACGCACAAGCGGCGGGTCGCCGACGAGCTGTTCGCCTACCTGGTGGTCGAGCGCGCCGCGCTGCCGGAGGGCTGGCTGGCGGAGCTGACCGGATGGTGCGCCGAGCGCGGCTGGACGGTCTCCCTGCAGGGCCGCAAGGTGTACGCGGTGCCCGCGCCGCTCACCAAGAGCGCCGCGCTGGCCGAGGTCGTCCGGCGCCGCGGCGCGGACACCGTGCTGGCGGCCGGGGACTCGCTGCTCGACGCCGACCTGCTGCTCGCGGCGGACGCGGGCTGGCGCCCGGGGCACGGCGAACTCGCGGACAGCGGCTGGACGGCCCCTGGCGTCACCGCCCTGACGGAGGTGGGGGTGACGGCGGGGGAGGAGATCGTCCGGCGGTTCCTGGCGGGGGCGTCGGCCCTGCCGGTCGGGGGCTGACCCCCGGGTCCGGGTTCGGATCCGGGTTCGGCTGCGGGTGGGTCAGCCGCAGCAGCCGCCGCCGCAGCAACCGCCCCCGCCCCCGGCGGGGGCCTGCGGGGCGGCGGCCGCGCCGCCCGTGACGGCGACGGTGGACAGCAGCTTCACGGTGTCCTGGTGGCCCTGCGGGCAGACGGCGGGGTCGTTGGCCTGGGCCATCGGGCGGCGGAGCTCGAAGGTGGCGCCGCAGGAGCGGCAGCGGAAGTCGTAGCGAGGCATACCGGCAGGGTACCGAGCGGGGTCCCCGCCGGCAGCCCGCTTCCGGTGCTTCCAGGGCTTCCGGCTGCTTCGGTGCTACCGATGCCTTGGCGCTCCCGGTGCTACCGGTGGCCGCCGAGGTCCCCGCGGATCAGCTCGATCACCCGGGCCGCCGTGTCCCGCACCGCCGCGAGCTCGGTCAGGAAGTGCCAGTAGTCGGGGTGCCGGCCGGCCGCCTCCAGCGTGGCCACGGCGCGGTCCAGCCGGGCCACCGCCTCGTCCAGCGGGGCGGCGTGCCGCGGGTCCGGCGCGCTGCGCCCGGCCATCGCCAGCCGCTGCGCGTCCCGGATGGCGAAGCGGGCGCGCTCGATCTCCCGGTTGGGGTCGTGCTGCACCTCGTTCAGCTGCCGCAGCCGGTCGTTCGCCGCGAGCACCGAGCCGTCGGCGGTCTCCAGCAGCGCGCGGACCGTCCCGATCGCGGCGGTGGCGTCGGCCCAGCGCTGCTCGTCCCGGGCCCGGGCGGCCTCGGCGAGCTTGCGCTCGGCGGCCCGCCCGGCCTCCGCGACCTGGTCCGGCACCCGCTGGAGGTCCTGCCAGCAGGCGGTGCTGAACCGGCGGCGCAGCTCGCTCAGGGCGGGCTCGACCGTCTCGGCCTTGGTCTCCAGCGCCTGGATGCGGGTCCGCAGGCTCGCCACCCGCCGGTCGATCTCCCGCGCCCGCTCCGGCAGTTGTCCGGCGTCGGCGGCGATCGCCTCGGCGCGCTGCTTCACGTCCTCCGCGCGCCGCAGGGTGTCCGCGACCCCGTGCCGGGCCGGGCCCTCGTTCAGCCGGCCGAGCTCGGGCGCCAGTTCGGCGAGCCGGGCCGCCAGGTCGTCCGCCCGCAGGCCGGCGCCGCGCGCCCCGTCCAGCGCGGTGGTGGCCGCGAGCAGCGCGCGCTTGGCCTGCTCGACCGCCGGGGTGACCCGCATCAGCTGCTGCTCGGCGTGCTCGACGGTCGGCTGCAGGCGGCGCAGGAAGTCGTTCAGCTCCGCGCGGGCCGAGCCGAGCTGGCTCTTCACGTCCTCCAGCCGGCGCCTGGCCTGCGCGGCCGTGCCGGCGTCCAGGGTCTCGCTGTCCAGGTTGTGGGCGTCGAGCGCGGCGAGGTAGTTCACGGTGACCTGCTCGACCCGGCCGGAGATCGCCGCCAGGTCGGCCAGCGCGCGCTGCGCCGTCGGGCCCTCCTCGGCCGCTCGGACGGTCTCCACCGCGAGCTGCACCTCGCGCTGGGTCTCCTCCAGCTCGTAGAACGCCTCCTGGGCCGCCGCCCGGGCCTCCCGGGCCTGCGCCCGTCCACCCTCGCCGCCGCCGCGCCGGCCCCACCAGCCGCCGGTTCCGGCGGAGGCCACCCCGACCGCGGCCAGCGCACCCGCCAGTGCCACCGGCACCACCAACGCGTCGGCCAGTGCCGCCCCCGCCCGACGCCGCCCCCGCCCGCTCCCGCCGGCCACCGTCACTGCGCGCTCCCTGCTCCGACCCGCTGATCCGGCCCCCATTCTCCCCGATCCCCCCGCCGGCCCGGCACCCCCTCCCACCCCGCCCGCCGCACGGCCCCGCCCCTCACCGGGCGCCCGTCCCCCACCACCTCCCGGGACCAGGTACCCTAGGCTCTCGTCGTGCGCCCGGTCGGGCCACGGCAGGGGGCGCGTAGCTCAGTGGTAGAGCGCTGCTCTTACAAAGCAGATGTCGGCGGTTCGAAACCGTCCGCGCCCACAGCGCAACAGGCCCGCAGCGATCATGCTGCGGGCCTGTTGACTGCACTGTAAGGAGGCTGCCAGCGTCCGGCTGCCGGGAGCGGTGTGCGGCTTCGCTGAGCCAGCCCGGTCGACCTTGTCAGGCTGAGTCTGGGAGCGTGCTTGGCGAGCTGATGTGCCAGTCGGTGCACATTCGCGAGGCGAACTCGGCCAGTGAAGAATAGGCGCCGGCCGGCAGGGTGCCGGCCGGCGCGTGGTCAACAAGCGCTGAGTTCTGCGACTAGTACGACTCGTCCTCGTCGCTGTCCGGGTCGTCACTGTCGATGAATCCGGCTTGGGCGTCGGGCTCGTTCTTTACGAGCGTGGCATACACCTGGAGTGCGGCATCCCGAGCCTTCGCCCACTCGTCGTGGGTGCCGAAGGGGTGAGGCGGCGGCGAGACGGTGGATGCGCTGAGCTCGGTGGCGGCGTCCATGGCGATCTCCAGGGCCACCGTGAGACGGTCCCGGTTGTCGCGGTCGCGGTCCTCGGGGCTGTCGGCGCCCCGGCTGCGGCGGTTCTCCTGCTGCTTGAGGAACCCGGCCATCACCTTGCTGGGGCTGGCGATCTCGAAGAGCCGGTGTTCGGTCAGCCGCATCGCCTGACGGGTTTCGACAGTCGACCCCGTGATGACGACGCTGCCATCCTCGTTGATGTCGGGGATGTTGTACTCGTGGGTGGGCCGTTCAGGGTCCCACCCCGACCACGCGGTGGCGAGCATGCGCAGGCCGTGGGGGTGGCTCGCCAAGTCGCTGAGGATCACCGGCGGGATGCCGCGGTAGGGGGTGGTGCCCTCGTAGAACTTGGACTCGCGGTCGCGGGTGAGGTAGCCGTCCATGATCAGGGCGTATCCGCCGCCGATCATCAGCGTGGTTCGGGCCGCTGTGTCACCAGCGAGCGCCAGCTCCAGCAGCTCGGTGGGCGCCTTGTAGATCGGCGCCCAGGTGGCGGCAGTCACGGTTTCGATGAGGTAGCCGCCGTCCCCGAAGGCGTTGCGGGCGGTCTGCAGGGAGGCGGGCTTGTGGGTGCCCTTTTCCTTGCGGCTCTTGGACTTGCGGATGTCCCGGTCGACGATGACGCCGAGCATGAAGCTGAACTGCTTGGTCGTCACGGCACGGCGGGCCATGATGTTGCGGATCTCGGCCTTGGCCGCGCGGAACGCGGCACCGCTAGCGAGGCGCTGGGTGCTGTAGATCGCGCGCCAAATGGGGGAAGCGTCGGGGCAGCCGATCAGGTCGGGGAGCTCGGCGAGCGGCGTGACCCCGGTGATGATGTCGCCCTGGATCCGCGTCAGCACGCCGCGGGCGACGAGCCCGTCGATGACCTGGTTGGCGATGTTGTGCCACATCGCGTCCTGGGTCCAGGGGTTCTTCTCGAGGTGCTCGCCGGCGACGAGGTTCTCCACCATCGTGACGAAGGAGAAGGTGCTTTCCGGGGCGAGCGGGTTCGCGGTCGTGATCTGCGTGGTCACTGGCCGGCCTCCGGGGTGTTGCCGTTGTGGGCGCCGACGACTAGGCGGACGGGCACGGTCGTGGCCTGGCCGACGCGGACGACCTGGTCGGTCAGCCCGCGCTGGTAGGCGGTGTTGTAGGTGACGACCTCGTCCCGCACCGCGCGGCGCAGGCTGTTGGGGTCGCGCAGGAGATCCTCGACCACGGCATCGCCGGTGCCCTCGTTGCTCCGCGCGGTGCGGGTCTTCGCAGCGGAGGAGAGCCGGGAGATGCCGTCCACGACGACGGGCAACACACGGGAGGGCGAGCCGTCGGTGAAGGTGACCCTGACCAGGATGACCAGGAGTGGCTCGGACACGCCGCGCTGCATGATCGAGTCTGAGTAGTCGGACTTCGGGGTGTTCAGCGTGCTGACCACCGTCTCGCGGACCAGCTCGGCGAGCTCCTTCGGGGAGGAGAACTCGCACTGGGCCTGTGCGAGTGGGTGACCGTTCCCGTCGTGTTCGTCCAGCAGGCGGGGCGCCGGTACGGACAGGGAGAGGGCGGCGATGCGCGGCTGATACAGCGGGAACAGCATCCGGGCCCAGGCCCGGCATTCGATCACGTCCAGGGCGCCGCCTGGAACGGCTACCTCGCTTAGCAGCGAGACTCCGTTGGGCTGTGCGGTGACCAGCAGGGCGGCCCGTTCGGGTTCGACCTGCAGGGCCGCTGCGGCCTTTTGGGCGTCCTCGTCGAGGTTGGTGCGCGGGTTCTTCTCCAGCCGCATGGCGACCTTCCGCAGTGCAGCGGTGGCCGGCATCTCCGGCAGGGGCAGGGGCCGGCGGGTGATGCTGAGAGCCTCGAGGTCGTGATCCGCCTGGGCGGGGAGCTCGATGTGGGGCTGGAGGTTGTGCGGTTCACGGAAGAGCGGAATGTGCTCGGTCACTGGGTGTGCCCATCGTGACACCGTCGTGCAGCCGAGTTGCTGCACGGCTTTAGCGGCGCGACGCCGGAAGGCCAGAAGTGTCGTCCGCCCACGGAGGGAACTGCCGTCGCCTGACGGGGTGTGCTCCGTGGCGCCTGCCACGTCGTGCAGCAGTACGAACATTCACCGCCCGGATTGCCGGTCGGGTCGCAGTGCCCCAGTGGGGCCACCCGGATTTGGGAGTCCAGGTGTCGTACGTCGCACTGACGCGGTTCGACGCAAGAGGAGCCTGACTCACGATCGGACGATACGTCAAGTCGATAGTCCGATGAGTGAGTTGTCGTCAGGCCGAACCTGATGGTTGGCATGTCCTGGTCCTCACTGACGGCAGGTCCTGGCGGCAAAACCGACGGACATGAAACGGCAAGGAAGGCCGCCAGCGCCCGCCTGTCGGGAGGGGGCGAGGCTTCGCTGAGCCTGCCCGAAAGGACGAACGAGCTTACAAAGCAGATGTCGGCGGTTCGAAACCGTCCGCGCCCACAGCAGGGAGCCCGGTGCCCCCGACCGGGATGGTCGGGGG
>NZ_JBHUAL010000245.1:0-13473 GCF_042789775.1 Kitasatospora sp. NPDC056800
GGCGGCGCCCGCCGCGAACGACCGCGGTCGGGCGCCACCGGCGCCGGGTCACTCCGCCGGGGCGATCCGGTAGCCGCCGCGCGCCGAGTGGAGGCTGAGCGCCTCGACCGGGCAGTAGTCCACGGCCTCGCTCAGCCCGTCCGTCAACTCCGCGCCGCCGTCCGCGTATCCGGCCAGCGGCGCGGCCAGTCCGTCGGCGCCGAGGGCCAGCGAGTCGGGGGCGCTGAGGGCGCACATCCCGGAGCCGATGCAGCGGTCCCGGTCGACCCGGACGAGCACCGGATCGGTGTCCGCGCGGCCCGTCACCAGACCACCCGCAGGGAGTTCGGGCTGCGGGTGAGCAGGCCGCGCCGCCAGTCGATCCGCTCGACCGGGTCGGCCAGCCGCAGCGCGGGCAGCCGGCGGGCCAGCCGGTGCAGGGCGAGTTCCAGCTCCATCCGGGCCAGCCAGGCGCCCAGGCAGTGGTGCGGGCCGGCGCCGAAGGTGAGGGTGGGAGCGGCCAGCGGGGAGAACAGCTCGGTGCGCAGGTCCCCGGTGAAGATCTCCGGGTCGTGGTTGGCGGCGGCCGCGTCGGCGGCGACCACGCTGCCGGCCGGGATGACCACACCGCCGATCTCGACGTCCTCGACGGTGCGGCGCATCAGCCCGGGCAGGTGCTCCTGGGGGTCGCCGAGCGGGACGGCGCGCAGCAGCTGCTCGGTCGCGGCGACGGCGCTGGCCTCGTCGGAGGCGAGCCGCTGCCAGGCCTCGCGGTCGTCCTGGAGCAGGTAGACCAGGGCGTTGCCGAGGCTGGTCATGGTGGTCTCGTGGCCGGCCACGACCAGGCCGATGACCAGCGCGACCAGCTGGCCCTCGGTGATCGAGCCGTCCTCGGCGGCGGCCGCGAGCAGGCCGCTGACCAGGTCCTCGCCGGGGGCGGCCCGGCGCTGGGCGATCACCTCGGAGCCGAAGGCGGCGAACTCGGTCATCGCGGTGGCGATCGCCTCGGCGCTGTAGGCGGTGGCGGAGAGCGCGTGGTCGCTCCAGTGCGCGAGCCGCTTGCTGTCCAGGTTGTCCAGGTTCATCAGCCGGCTGATCACCGCGACCGGCAGCGGGCGGGAGTAGCCCGCGATGATGTCGGCGGGGGAGCCGTGGTCGATCAGCTCGTCGATCAGCGACTCGACGGCCGAGGCCACCCACGGCCGCCAGCGCTCGATCGCGCGCGGGGTGAAGGCCCGCTGCACGGTGCGGCGCAGCCGCTGGTGCTCGGTGCCGTCGATGTTCAGCATGCTCTGGGGATCGTCCAGGATGTTGGGCGTGACCGTGACCGGCGGGGCGTCCGGCGCGTAGAGCGGGGCGCGGCCCAGCCGCGGGTCGGTCAGCACCTGGCGCACGTCGGCGTGCCGGCTGACCAGCCAGACCGGCGTGCCGGTGGGCAGCGCGGCGAGGCGGGGCGGGCCGGGTTCGAGCCGGCGCATGCAGTGCAGCGGGGGGAGCGGGGCGGTGCCGGCGCTGGTCGCACTGTTCTCGGTGGACATCCGTACTCCAGACTCCAGGACGGTGGGCCGCAGGGCGCGACCCGACGGGGGGTGAATCCGGGGATGGTGCGGGGGACGGGTGATGCGGCCGGCTGGCGGCTCGACACGGGCCGGGGTTCGGTCGGGCTCCTACGGGGGGAATTGCGGGGGTCTGGCGCGAAATGTGCGGGGGCGCACGGTCGGTGCGCATCCGGCGCGGCCGGCGCAGGGTCACGCGCCGACGGGTGGGGCGGGTGTGCTGAGCGTGGTCGCTTGGACCGTCTCAGCTACGACCGTACGTGGCTGGCGGGGCGCCCGTCTGCGGCACTTCCAGCCAACGCCGGTGCTTTCCGGGCACTTCGAGGCGCACGGACGGGCGCTCAGTGCCACCTGTGCGCCCCCACCGCCACGGCCGCGCCGGACTGTCGCCGGGCCCCCGGCGGATACCCGGCCGGCACGTGCCACCGGAGAGGTCGTGAGCCGCTTCCACACTGACGGACAGGCCGTCGGCGGGTGGGGCGGGCCCCTAGCACACCGTGCCGCGGAGGATCGCCCCGGGCGCTCCGCCGGTGGGCGGCCGGGTGGGCGATACGCTTCGTGGGCAGTTCGTCTTGCAGTCGTTTGTCGCAGGTCAGACCGGTGCAGAGCCGCACCGGCAGACGGAGGTGGAATCGGATGCCCCAGCAGGTCAAGGCAGTCATCGCGCGCGCCAAGGGCGCGCCCGTGGAGGTGGCCACGATCGTGGTGCCGGACCCTGGCCCGGGTGAGGCGGTGGTCCGGATCCAGGCGTGCGGCGTCTGCCACACCGACCTCCACTACCGGGAGGGCGGCATCAACGACGAGTTCCCGTTCCTGCTCGGCCACGAGGCCGCGGGCATCGTGGAGTCGGTCGGCGAGGGCGTCACCGAGGTCGAGCCCGGTGACTTCGTGGTCCTCAACTGGCGCGCGGTGTGCGGCCAGTGTCGCGCGTGCAAGCGGGGCCGCCCGCAGTACTGCTTCAACACCCACAACGCCAAGCAGCGGATGACGCTGCTGGACGGCACCGAGCTGTCCCCGGCGCTGGGCATCGGCGCGTTCGCCGAGAAGACCCTGGTCGCGGCCGGCCAGTGCACCAAGGTGGACCCGGCGGCCGAGCCGGCTGTCGCGGGCCTGCTGGGCTGCGGCGTGATGGCGGGCCTCGGCGCCGCGATCAACACCGGCAACGTCGGCCGGGGCGACTCGGTCGCGGTCATCGGCTGCGGCGGCGTCGGCGGCGCGGCCGTGATGGGCTCCCGGCTGGCGGGCGCGGCGAAGATCATCGCCGTCGACATCGACGACCGCAAGCTGGAGACCGCCCGCAAGCTGGGCGCCACCCACACCGTCAACTCCCGCACCACCGACCCGGTCGAGGCGATCCGCGAGCTGACCGGCGGCAACGGCGCGGACGTGGTGGTCGAGGCGGTCGGCCGCCCGGAGACGTACAAGCAGGCCTTCTACGCCCGCGACCTGGCCGGCACCGTCGTCCTGGTCGGTGTGCCGACCCCGGAGATGACGCTGGAGCTGCCGCTGCTCGACGTCTTCGGCCGCGGCGGCGCGCTGAAGTCCTCCTGGTACGGCGACTGCCTGCCCTCGCGGGACTTCCCGATGCTCGTCGACCTCTACCTCCAGGGCCGCCTGGACCTCGGCGCCTTCGTCACCGAGACCATCGGGCTGGACGCCGTGGAGCAGGCCTTCGAGCGCATGCACCAGGGCGACGTCCTCCGCTCGGTGGTGATCCTGTGACCGCGCGGATCGACCGGCTGGTGACCGCCGGGACCTTCGAACTCGACGGCGGCAGCTGGGAGGTGGAGAACAACGTCTGGATCGTCGGGAACGACGAGGAGGCGGTGGTGATCGACGCCGCGCACGACGCCGAGGCCATCGAGGCCGCGCTCGGCGGGCGCCGGCTGCTGGCGATCGTCTCCACCCACGCGCACAACGACCACATCGACGCGGCCCCGGCCCTCGCCGACCGCACCGGTGCGCCGATCCTGCTGCACCCGGACGACCTGCCGCTGTGGAAGCTCACCCACCCCGAGCGGCTGCCGGACGGCGAACTGGCCGACGGCCAGCGGATCGAGGTGGCGGGCACCGAGCTGACGGTGCTGCACACCCCGGGTCACGCGCCGGGCGCGGTCTGCCTGTACGCGCCCGCGCTGGGCACCGTCTTCACCGGCGACACCCTGTTCCAGGGCGGCCCCGGTGCCACCGGCCGGTCGTTCTCGCACTTCCCGACGATCGTCGACTCGATCCGCGAGCGGCTGCTGACGCTCCCGGCCGAGACCGTGGTGCGCACCGGCCACGGCGACCCGACCACCATCGGCGCCGAGGCCCCGGCCCTGCCGGAGTGGATCGCGCGCGGGCACTGACGCCGCTGCCCGCACGGCCCCCGGGGAACGACCGTTCCCCGGGGGCCGTACGATCGCGGGCATGGCCCACGACCCGCGCGACCTCGACGAATCCTTCCTCGCCTTCTGGCGGGAACGGCACATCTCCACGCTGACCACCACCCGCCCGGACGGCACGCCGCACGTGGTGCCGGTCGGTGTGACGTACCAGCCGGAGACGGGGACCGCCCGGGTGATCACCAGCCGCACCAGCCGCAAGGCCCGCAACGTCGCCGAGGCCGGGCCCGAGGGCCTGCGCGTCGCGGTCTGCCAGGTCGCAGGGGCCCGCTGGTCGACCCTGGAGGGCGTGGCGGTCGTCCGGGAGGAGCCCGAGCAGGTCGCCGAGGCGGAGCGCCGGTACGCCGAGCGCTACCGCGAGCCGCGGGTCAACCCGGACCGGGTGGTCATCGAGATCGCCGTCGACCGCGTCCTCGGGCGGGCCTGAGCGCGCCGGCCGGGAGGGACGGGCCCGGGTCGGCCGCTGCTCCGGAGGACGGGCCCGAGCGCGCCTGCTCCGGAGGGCGGGCCTGAGCGTGCCCGCTCCGGAGGGCGGCCCGGGCGCCGCTGTTCCGGAAGCGGAACTCCGGCTTCTGGTACCGGTGTTGCCGCCGTTGCCGGACGGGCGACGGCGGCGTCCCGTCGTCCTCAGCACGGGAAGTGCCCCATACGGTAAGGGAATCGTCACTGTCGGTGACGTGAATGTGACATTAAAGATTCCGAACTTGCCTCTGCTACTTCTTCCACGGCGGCGCATTGGTGTGATCTGATTGGCGGTGCACGGTCAATGCGAGGCGATGGGGGAGTACTGCACCCGCCTCGGCAGCTCGGGGGAACGACACCGGGTGCGCGATTCCGCCGCACCTGAATGTGAGCACTCGGGAGGGGGGAATGGATCGGTGTGCGGGTGTGCCGGACGGCAGCCCGACGTTCTCCGGTCGGAGCTACGGTACCGGTAGTCCGCACGTGCGGCCAGGGGTGGCCTGACGGTCCCGGGTAGCGGCTCGTCGACGCCTTTTCGGGCGTTGCGGAGCCGGCCTCTTGGGCTGCCCATTCACTGCCGCCGGTGGCGGAAACAGCGACACCCCGCCGAACCGTCCTGATGTCGGCCCTTGAACCGGGCCGCGCGAATTCCCTGGCGACCCGGCACGACGACCCCCCCGCGGGTCGATGACCGTGTTCTCGGGTCAGAGGTTCTGATCACGATTCAACTTGCCCCGGGGCGACCACGGAACCACGCCGTGGCGCTCCGTCATGAGGAAGGTGCATCGAGTCATGTCTTCTGCAAGCACCGCGCCACAAGAACTGGAATGGACCCTCGAGGAGGGCAAGCCGGCGACCCTGGTCGTCCCTCGATTCGAAGGCGCCGAAGCGGCCTGCGCGTGGCTGAACGCGCTCCTGCCCGACCTCCGTACCGCGCTTCAAAGGTACGGCGCGCTGTACCTGCGCGGCCTCCCGGTCGCCTCCGTCGAGGACTTCGCGCTCGTCCGGGACGTCCTCATCCCGCAGCGGACGCCCTACCGGGAGAAGGCGACGCCGCGCAGCAGCTTCGGCAACGACGTCTACTCGTCCACCGACCTGCCGCCGGCCCAGTCGATCCGGATGCACAACGAGAACAGCTACACCCTGACTTTCCCCGGGCTCCTGATGTTCGCCTGCCTCATCGCCCCCGAGGAAGGCGGGGCGACGCCGGTGGCGGATTGCCGGGAGGTCCTGCGGCACCTGCCCGCCCCCCTGGTCGAGCGCATTCGCTCCCACGGCTGGACCCTGCACCGGAGCTACTCCGAACACATCTCCGTGAGCTGGGAAAAGGCATTCGCGACCGAGCGCCGCGAGGACGTCGAGCAGTACTGCGCGGAGAACCTGATCTCCTGCCGCTGGGACGGCGAGGGAAATCTGAAAACGGTGCAGCGGCGGCCCGGTATCGTCCGGCACCCGGCCACCGATGAGGAGGTCTGGTTCAACCACATGGCCTTCTGGAATTCCTGGTCATTGGACGAGGAACTCCGCGAGACGCTCCTGGACGAATTCGGTGCGGACGGCCTGCCGTTCGAAACCGGCGTGGCCGACGGGAAGCCCCTGACCCGGGACGAGCTCGAGCTCATCAACACCGCCTACGCCGAGGCCACGGTGCGTCAGGCCTGGCAGCCGGGCGACGTCATGCTCGTCGACAACGTGCTCACGGCGCACGGCCGCGACCCGTTCCGGGGCGACCGGAAGATCGTCGTCGCGATGGGCAACCCCGTCGAGCTCGACGACTGCCGGCCCACCGTGGCGGCCTCGGCGGAGACCGGCGGTGCCGCGTGAGCATCACCGAGGAGCCCCTGGCCCCGGCGGCCAGGACCGCACCCGTCGACCCGATGGTCCGCTTCCGGCGGGCGGTCGAATCGACCCCGGACCGGATGGCCGTACGCGGGACCGACCGCACCCTGACCTTCGCCGAACTCGACCAGGACGTACGGCAGTTGGCCGGGCGGCTGGCCGAGCGCGGGCTCGGCCGCGGCGCCCGGGTGGGCGTCAGCATGCACCGCGGCGCGGACCTCGTCGTCGCCCTGCTCGCCGTGTGGCGGATCGGCGCCGCCTACGTGCCGCTGGACCCGGCCTACCCGCAGGAGCGCCTCACCCACATGGTGACGAGCGCCGGCCTGCGGACCGTCCTGGCGGAGCCCGGCAACGGTCCCGCCTGGCCCGCCGGAGTCGACGTCCTCACCCTCGCGGACGCCCTCGCCGCGCCGGCCGCGGACGCGCCGGCGGTACAGGCCGCCCCGGCCGACCCGGCGTACGTGATCTTCACCTCCGGCTCGACCGGGACGCCCAAGGGCGTCGAGGCCACCCGGGGCGGCGTGGCCGCGCTCGCCGCGGACCTCGAGGACGCCGGCTTCTACGCCGACCGGCCGCGCGTGGTGGCCTGGAACGCGAGCATCTCCTTCGACGCCTCCGTCCAGCAGTGGGCCCGGATCTGCCGGGGCGACAGCATCGTGGTGATCGGCGAGAACGAGCGCACCGACCCGGCCGTGCTGCGCGCCCTGCTCGACGAGCACGCCGTCGACGACCTGGACCTGACGCCCTCGCACTGGGAGGTGCTGCGCGAGGCCCTCCTCGCCCCCACCGCCGACGGCCGCGTGCTGCGGCTGTTCATGGGCGGCGAGCCGGTGCCGGCCGAGGTCTGGCGGGAGCTGGGCGAGGCCCGCGCCGCCGGGACGGTCGAGGCGATCAACCTGTACGGCCCCACCGAGTGCACGGTGGACGCCACCGCGGGCTGGATCACCGGCGAGGGCCCGCACATCGGCCTCCCGCTGCCCGGGTTCACCGCCCACGTGCTCGACGAGCACCTGCGCGCCGCGCCCGTCGGCGAGCCGGGCGAGCTCTACCTGGCCGGGCCCTCCGTGACCACCGGCTACGTCGGCCGGCCCGCGCTGACCGCGCAGCGGTTCGTCGCCGACCCGACCGGAACCGGCCGCCGGATGTACCGCACCGGCGACCGGGTGCGGCTGCGCCCGGACGGCGCCATCGACTACCTCGGCCGGGTCGACCGGCAGATCAAGATCCGCGGCTACCGGGTGGAACTGGGCGAGATCGAGGCCGCGCTCGCCGCGCACCCGGGGGTCAGGACCGCCGCCGTCGTCCTGCACGGCACCGCGACCGCCGGCGACCAGCTGGTCGGGTACGTCGTCCCGGAGGGCGGGAGCGCCCCGCACACCCGGGAGCTCCAGGAGCACCTGGGCGGCCTGCTGCCGTCGTTCATGGTCCCGTCGGCCTTCGTCACGCTGGAGGCCATGCCGCTGAGCGTGAACGGCAAGGTGGACCACCGGGCCCTGCCCGCCGTGGACGAGGCCCTGTGGGCCGACGGCGGACAGGAGGCCGGGGACGAGCCGCAGGGCGAGTTCGAGACCCTGATCGCCGGCGTGTGGTCCGAGGTGCTCGGCCGGCCGCGGATCAGTCCCACCGACAACTTCTTCTCGCTGGGCGGCCACTCGCTCATCGCGCTGCGCGTCATCGGCCGGCTGAAGAAGCAGTTCGGCATCACCGTGTCCACGAAGGAGGTCTACCAGCACCCCGAACTGCGCGGGCTGGCGGCCTTCGTGGAGTCCCGTCGGACGGAGGGCAAGTGAACACCGCACAGGACACCACCGTCATCAGCATCCGGCGCCCGGAGGGAGCCGCGCTGACGCTGATCTGCCTGGGCTTCTGCGGCGGCGGGACGGCCTCCTACCACCTGTGGGGCGACGCCGTCCCGGCCGACATCGCCCTGTCGGCGATCTGCTACCCGGGCCGGGAGGGCAGGTTCCTGGAGGACTTCGCCACCGACTGGGAGGAGCTGGCCCAGGACGCCACCGCGGCCGTGCTCTCCGCCGTCGACGGCCCGTACGTGCTCTTCGGGCACAGCATGGGCGGCTGGATGGCCTTCGACGTCGCCGCGCGGATCGAGAGCGCCGGCGGGCCGCTGCCGCTGAACCTGGTCGTCTCCTCGGCCAACGCGCCCGCCCGCGGGCTGACGCCCCGCGACATGTTCCCGTCCCAGCAGGACGACGACGACGGCCTGCTGCTCTGGATGAAGACCCACGGCCTGATGCCGGCGCACGTCCTGGAGGACCCCGAACTCCAGGAGATGGCCGTCGAGTTGATGCGCGCCGACATCCGGGTCCGGGACACCTTCCGGTACACCGAGGGCGCCACCGTCAGCATGCCGGTGCAGATGCTCTCGGGCGCCGACGACGACGTGATCGAGGCCAACGCGGGCGAGCAGTGGCGCGCGCTGGCCCTGGGCGAGTACCGCCACGACGTCCTTCCCGGCGGGCACTTCTACACCCCGGAGGTCTGGAAGACGCTGCCCTCCAGGATCGCCGCCCTCGACCCGAGCGAGAGGAGCCGGCGGTGAGCACCGACGCCACCCTCGACGTGATCGTCAGCGGCACCGAGTCGGACTCCCACACCTGGAACCTCGTCTTCCTCCAGCTCCAACTGGAGGACTGGGGACACCGGGTGCGCAACCTCGGCCCGTGCCTGCCGGGCGCGGAACTGGCGGCGGAGTGCCGGCGCGAGGCCCCCGACCTCATCGTGCTCAGCAGCGTCAACGGCCACGGCGAGAGCGACGGGCTGTCCGCCGTCGCGGAGCTGCGCGCCGTCCCGGAGCTCGCCGACACGCCGATCGTCATCGGCGGGAAGCTCGGCACCGGCCGGCAGCTGCGGGCCGGGGCGGGCGGCGGGGGCGGCGAGTCCATGACGCGCCGGCTGCTGGACGCCGGGTTCTCCGCGGTCTTCCACGAGTCGGCCGGACTGCCGGAGTTCGAGCGGTACGTCTCCGCCCTCGGCGCCGTGAAGGCGGGGCGGACCGGCCGCGTCCTGGAGGAGCTCCGCGCCGCCCCCACGCCATGAACGACGCGCCGGCCAACGCGTTCGCCGACTTCGTCCGACGGTCGCACGCCCGGGGCAACCTGGTGGTGCAGCCGCGGATGGGCTTCGGCGACCCGCTGGCCATGCGGGAGGGGCTGGTCGCCGTCAAGGCGGCCAACGCCACCACGGTCGGCACGATCACCCTCGACAGCTACACCCGGCTCGGCAAGCTCGCCGACGCCCGGCGGGCCGTCGACGGCGGCGGCGACCTCAACGGGTACCCGATCAGGACCCACCCCCCGGCGACCAACCGGGGGGTGCTGGAGGGCGTGCGCGAGCGCGACTTCCCGGTCCAGGTGCGGCACGGCTCGGCCAGCCCCTACGGCATCATCGCAGCCTCGCTGGAAGCGGGGCTCGACACCACCGAAGGCGGCCCGGTCTCCTACTGCCTGCCGTACGGCCGCCTGCCGCTGCGCGAGGCGGTGCGGAACTGGGAACGGTCCTGCGAGCTGATGGTCCGGGCCCGCGACGGCGAGGTCGAACCGCACGTCGAGACCTTCGGCGGCTGCATGCTCGGCCAGCTCTGCCCGCCCAGCCTGCTGGTGGCGATCAGCGTCCTGGAAGGCGTGTTCTTCCGCCAGCACGGACTGCGCAGCATCTCGCTGAGCTACGCGCAGCAGACCAACGCCGAGCAGGACCGGGAGGCGGTGCTGGCCCTGCGCCGGCTCGCCGACGCGCTGCTGCCGGACGTCGACCGCCACATCGTGATCTACAACTACATGGGGGTCTACCCCGGTACCCGCTCCGGTGCCCTGCTGCTGCTGGAGCAGGCCGCCGAGCTGGCGGTCCGCACCGGGGCGGAGCGGCTCATCGTCAAGACGGCGGCCGAGGCGCACCGCATCCCCACCGTCCGGGAGAACGTCGAGGCCCTGGAGATCGCGGCGCTGGCCGCACAGAACGCGGGCGGATCGGCGCCGGCCGACACCGGGGCGGGCAGCGAGGTCCTGGACGAGGCGACCGCGCTCGTGGACACCGTCCTCGGCCTGAACACGGACGTGGGCGCCGCCCTGGTGGAGGCGTTCGCCCGGGGACTGCTGGACGTCCCGTACTGCCTGCACCCGGACAACGCCGGGCGGGCCAGGAGCTACATCGAGTCCGACGGGCGGCTGCGCTGGTCGCACACCGGCGCCCTGCCCGTCCGGCCGTCCGGGCGATCCGCCGGCGACCGCTCGATGAGCGCCTCGGACCTGCTCCGGGCCCTGTCCCACGTGGCGCGGTCGTTCGACGAGCGCGCCGCCACCACGCTGGACCGGCTCCCCGGGATCCCCGGCTGAACCCCCTGCCACAACCGCAGAACCAGAGACCGCAGGACCAGAGAACCGAAGGAAGAGACCCCTTGACCAGCGAGTTCGAGTCTGCACGGCCCGGTGCACTGCCGGACCACCTCAAGAACCCCGTGACCCGGTCCGTGCTGCGGATCCAGAACCAGATCGTCCAGGCGGGCCGCGAACTACTCCTCGGCGAGGGGTTCGTGGAGCTGCTGCCGCCGATCATCGGACCGGTGACGGACCCGGGCGGCCGGGGCGCCAAGCAGGTGGACGTCGACTTCTACGGCCACCGCTACAAGCTGATGACCAGCGCGATCCTCTACAAGCAGGCGTCGCTGCTCGCCTTCGACAAGGTGTTCTACGTCGCGCCGAACGTCCGGCTCGAACCCCTGGAGACCGCGAACATCGGCCGCCACCTGGCGGAGTTCCACCAGTTCGACGTGGAGATCGCCGGCGCCACCCAGCAGGACGCGATGGGGGTGGCGCAGTCCATCGTGACCGCGGCGGTCGAGCGCGTGGTGCGGACGCTGGGCGACGACCTGGACGCCCTGGGCCGCGACGCGGACGCCTTCACCCCGCTGCTCACCCGCGACACCCCCTTCGAGCGGATCAGCCACGGCGAGGCGATGGCCGAGCTGGCGCGGCTGGGCCACGAGCAGAACCACGACGCCGAGATCGACTGGCAGGGCGAGGGCCTGCTCTCGCACAAGTCCGACGCGCCGTTCTTCATCGTCGACTACCCCAAGGGCTCACGCGGCTTCTACGACCGCGAGGACCCGCAGCGCCCGGAGGTCCTGCGCAACTTCGACCTCATCGCCCCCGAGGGCTTCGGCGAACTGATCAGCGGCAGCGAGCGGGAGTTCGACTACGCGCGGATCATCGCCCGGATGCGGGAGAGCGGCGAGAACCCGGCCAAGTACGAGTGGTACCTGAAGATGGTCCGCGAGGGCATCCCGGGCAGCGCCGGCTTCGGGATCGGCATCGAGCGGCTCACCCGCTACGTCGCCGGGCTGGACGCGGTCTGGCAGGCCACCCCGTTCCCGAAGGTCCCCGGGGTGGTCTCGCCGTGAGTGGGGTGCTGAGCGCCCCGGGGTTCCCGGAGGCCGCGATCCGGTCCCGGGCCAGGGAGGGCGCCGCCCGCGCGTTCCCCTCGACGGACGGCTACGGCCTGACGCTGTTCGGCGCCGGCGGCACGGGCGGCGAGCCGCGGACGGCGGCGCCCCGCGGCGGGGACGCGCTGGACGCGATGCGCCTGGTCCCGCCGGTCTTCGTGCCCCAGCGGCTGGAGAAGCTCACCGACCTGGCCCGCGAACCGCTCTACGGCGACGTCGAACTCGCCACCGACATCGGCGGGTTCCGCTCGTCGCTGCCGGTGTACGTGTCGGCCTTCGGCTCCACCCAGGTCGCCTCCTCCGGACTGGGCCTGGCGGCCAGCCGCCAGGCCGGACGCCTGGGCATCCCGCTGGTCATCGGTGAGAACGTGGTGCCGACCAACGGCTTCGCCGGCGCCTCCGGCAGCGGTTCCGCCGACGCCTCCGCCGACACCGGCGACAGCATGCTCGCCCGGCTGCGCGCCTACGAGCAGGAACTCCCGGACGACATGGGCGGGTTGGCGTTCCAGCAGAGCACCGAGGACGCGGACGCCGAGGTGTGGAACCAGATCTACAGCGCCCCGGCCGCGAAGGCGCTGCTGGAGTCCGGCCGCCTGGCCTTCGAACTCAAGGTGGGGCAGGGCGCCAAGCCCGGGCTCGGCGGGATGACGGTGCTGAAGCGCTCGGTGGCGGCGCAGCTGGCGGATCGGTACAGCACCGACGAGAGCGTCTTCGCCGACGGGCAGGGCGAGGACGACCGGGTACTGCGGTCCAGCAGCCCGGGCACGTTCACGGCGGAGATCCTGCGCCAGCAGATCCGGTTCATGCGCAACAACTATCCGCGCGCGCGGATCTGGGTGAAGCTCCCGCCCGGGCGCGACATCCACGAGGCGGCGGTCGTGGCCTGGGCGAGCGGCGCGGACTCGGTGACCGTGGACGGCGCCGAGGGCGGCAGCGGCTGGGCGCCCAGCAGCTTCCTCGACCAGGTGGGCCTGCCGCTGGGCGAGTGCCTGCGCCGGCTGGGGCCGCCGTCCAGGTCGAACTGCCTGCTGGCCTCGGGTCGGATGTGGGAGGGCGCCCGGGCCGCGAAGGCCCTGGCGCTCGGCGCCCGCGCCGTCGGGCTGGGCCGGGCGGCCCTGCTCGCGGCGGACGAGGACCCGCAGGACGGCATCGCCCGGCTGGTCACCTGTCTCGCCTTCGAACTGCGGCTGCTGATCAGCGCGTTGGGCAAGTACACGCCCACCGCCCTGGACCCGGAGGACGTCTGGCTCCCGGAAACGGCCGGGCCGTACCTCCACCCGTAGGACACGGGGCGCCGCCCCTTCGCTTGCGTGAACGTCCGATCCGTCCATCCCGCACGTCCTGTGCATCCCGTACCTCCCGTACAGAAGGAGAACCGCTGTGACGAACCCGTTCGAGGACGCCGAGGGCCGCTACCTGGTCCTGGTCAACGACCAGAACCAGCACTCCCTGTGGCCGAACGTGCTCGCGGTCCCGGCCGGCTGGACCACGGCCTTCGGCGAGAACGACCGCCAGGCCTGCCTGGAGTACATCGAGCAGCACTGGACCGACCTGGCGCCGCGCCCGACGACGGTCGGCTGACCCGCGGTCCCGGACCCCTTTTCCTCCATTCCGTTCGCACACCCGCGTGCGGCCCCGGCCAGGTGACGAGGCACCTGGCCGGGGCGGCCGGTCACGCGCATCGATCACCGCCGGATAGGCACCAGAGGGAGATTCCCAATGATGTTGTCAAGCCAGGGCGGTGACGCCTCGTGACTGCCTTACTGCGCTGGGGCGGCGTTCTTGGGCGCAACTGCATCGA
>NZ_JBHUAL010000246.1:0-13453 GCF_042789775.1 Kitasatospora sp. NPDC056800
CCTGGTGCGCGGTGCCGTGGGCGACCACCGAGCGGAAGTTCACCGAGTGGTTGAACGCGGACTTGGTCAGCACCAGCGCGTCGACCTGGGTGACGGTGACGCACACCGGCATGCCCTGCTCGCCGGAGGCGTTGCGCATCGGGCGGCTTCCGGTGGAGCCGTGGACGTAGAGCCGGCTGCCGACCCGGGCGAAGATCGTCGGCAGGACCACGGGGGCGCCGTCGACGACGAAGCCGAGGTGGCAGATGTAGGCGCTGTCGAGGATGGCGTGGATCGCCTCCTGCTCCCAGGTGGCCCGGTCCCGGTAGCGGGTGGGGGTGGTCCTGGGGGTGCGGGAGTAGCTGGGCGAGTCTTCCGGGTTGGCCGACATGACATCCTCTATGTACTAGTGCATACTTAGCTTTGTGCTAGGAGACTATCCGCTGAAAGGGCGACGCGCCAGCGAAATCGCGGCCCACGTCGAGCAGGGCGTGAGCAGCGGGCAGCTCGCCCCGGGAACCGCGCTGCCCCCGCTGCGCGACCTCGCCGCCGAACTGGGCGTCAACCCCAACACCGTCGCCGCCGCCTACCGGCTGCTGCGCGACCGCGGCGTGATCGAGACGGCCGGCCGCAAGGGCAGCCGCATCCTGCCCAGACCCGCGCTCACCCCGCGCGACCAGATCCGCATCCCCGTCCCGCCGCACGCCCGCGACCTGTCCACCGGCAACCCCGACCCGGCCCTGCTGCCCGACCTCGCCCAGGCCCTCGCGGCCGCCGCCGAGGCCGCGCGCACCGACCCCGTGCTGTACGGGCACGCCGGCGTCGACCCGCGGCTGCTCGCGCTCGCCCGCGCCTCCTTCGAGGCCGACGGCCTGCCCGGCGGCCCGATCGCCGTCGCCTCCGGCTCGCTGGACACCGTCGAACGGATCCTCGGCGCCCGGCTGCGCCCCGGCGACGCGGTGGCCGTCGAGGACCCGGGCTGGGGCAGCCTGCTCGACCTGCTGCCCGCGCTGGGGCTGAAGCAGGTGCCCGTCCGGCTGGACGACGAGGGCCCGCTGCCGGGGTCGCTGGCCGCCGCGCTGGCCGAGGGCGTCCGGGCCGTGGTGGTCACCAGTCGGGCGCAGAACCCGACCGGTGCGGCGCTCACCGCGCGGCGGGCCGAGGCGCTCAAGGCCGTCCTGGCCGAGCACCCCGGGGTGCTGCTGATCGAGGACGACCACGGGCACGGCATGGTCGACCAGCCGTACCACCCGCTGGTCGGGGCGGGCACCCGGCACTGGGCGGTGGTGCGCTCGGCGGCCAAGGCGTACGGGCCGGACCTGCGGGTCTCGGTGGCGGTCGGGGACGAGGAGACGATCGGACGGGTGACCGGCCGGCTGCGGCTGGGCGCCGGCTGGGTCAGCCACCTGCTGCAGCGCACCGTCGCGGAGCTGTGGAGCGGCGACGCCGCGCCGGCCGACCGGGTGGCCGCCGCGTACCGGGCCCGGCGGGACGCGCTGCTGGACGAGCTGGCGGCGCGCGGGATCGCGGCGCACGGGCGGAGCGGACTGAACGTCTGGGTGCCGGTGCCGGACGAGACCTCGGTGCTGGCGGCGCTGGTGCAGCGCGGCTGGGTCGCGGCGCCCGGCGCGCGGTACCGGATCCAGTCGCCGCCCGGGCTTCGGTTCACCACGGCGAGGCTGGAGGCGGCCCAGGCGCGGGAGCTGGCGGAGGACCTGGCGGCGGTGCTGGGGGCGGGCGGGGGCGGATCGCGGCTGGTGTGAGTCGTGGTCGGGCCCTGGGGTGCGGGGCGGGTGGGACAGGTGTGGCGGGTGTGAACCGCGGGCGGCGTCCGGGCGTCGCCCGCCCGGTTGGTCTGAACCCGGCGGTAACAAAAGCGGAAACCTCCCGCAGACGCCTAGCGGTGGTGGGCGCGCGCATGTCATCTTCATCGCGCCACCGGCCGGCGGCCCACCCTCACCCAGGCGTCCTCCCGTTCCCCGTTTCCCCGGGAGGACCGAGCCGCAGGAGTTCCGCAGTGCCCGAGAACTGTTCGAGCAGCGCCCGCAGTGCCCGCAGCACCGGCAGCGCCCCTCGCCCCGGCCGACGACTGCTCGCCGCAGCCCTGGCCCTCCCGATCGCCGTCGCGGGCCTGGCCGTCGCCTCGCCGGCCTCCGCCGCTCCGTCCACCCCGGCCGCACCGGCCGTCCTGCCGTCCGGGCCCACCGCCAGCGTCACCCTCGGCGACAGCTACATCTCCGGCGAGGCCGGCCGCTGGAAGGGCAACGCGGCCGGCACCGGCGGCGGCCGCAACGGCACCGACCGGGCCTGGACCGGCAGTTCGTACGACCCCTCGCGGGTCTACGGCGCCACCGCCGCGAGCGGGTGCGACCGCTCGGACGTCGCCGAGGTGCTCAGCGCCTCGACCGGGGCCCAGAACGAGATCGACCTGGCCTGCTCCGGCGCCGTCAGCGCCAACGTCTTCCGTGCCGCCAACGGCGGGCAGTCGCTCAAGGGCGAGGCCCCGCAGGCCGACCAACTCGCCACCGTGGCACGGCAGAACAACGTCAAACTGATCACCCTGTCGATCGGCGGCAACGACCTGGGCTTCTCGGACGTCATCTCCACCTGCGTGCAGGACTACCTGATCTGGTACTCCTACTGCCACGACTCCGCGCAGTCCGGGATCGACGCCAAGATGCCCGCCGCGATGGCCGGGGTCGGCAAGGCGATCGACGAGATCCGCGCGGTGATGGCCGGCGCCGGCTACGCGCAGTCGGACTACCGCCTGGTGCTGCAGTCCTACCCGTCGCCGATCCCGCGCGGCGCCGAGATGCGGTACCCGGAGAGCGGCTGGACCCGCTCCAACACCGGCGGCTGCCCGTTCTGGGACGGGGACGCCGACTGGGCCCGCGACTCGATGGTGCCGCAGATCTCCCAGGCGCTGGCGGGCGTCGCCGCCGCCAAGGGCGCGCAGTTCCTGGACCTGTCGGACATGCTGCAGGGCCGCGAGGTCTGCTCGACGGCCACCCGGCAGCCGACCGCGAGCTCCGGCCCGTCCGCGACCACCAGCGAGTGGGCGCGCTTCCTGGACGGCGGCCTCAACTCCACGCAGGGCGTGCTGCAGGAGTCGATGCACCCCAACTACTACGGCCAGCAGGCGGTCGGGCGCTGCCTGACGCTGCTGTGGGCGCGCCCGAGCGGTGACTACGCGTGCCGCAACACGGCCGGGCAGGACGCGAGCGGGATGTACCTCACCGCACGGTGAGCACAGGGTTCGGCGCCCCCGCGGCCTCGGCCGTGGGGGCGCCGTTCCGCCGTTCCGCGATGCTCAGCCCTTGGCGAGCAGGGACTGGGCGTGCGCGATGACCTGATCCTTCGTCAGGTACGCGTCGGTGTACTCGAAGTCCTGCAGCCGGGCGGGCTGGCGGGCGAGGAAGCCGGTCCGGACGAAGTCGTCGCCGGCGGTCGCGTTGAGCAGCCAGTTGGCGCCCACCCGGAACTTGGCCGCGTTGGTGCGCATCGCCATCAGGTGGTAGCCGCGCGCCACCAGCTGGGCGGGCACCCCGCGCAGCTCGATGCCGAGCGGCTTGGAGACCGCGTCCTTGCCGCCGAGGTCGACCACCAGGCCCAAGTCCTTGTGGTAGTACGGCTCCAGGGGCTGGTTGCGGAGCGAGGCGATCACGTTGTTCGCGACCGCGCGGCCCTGACGGGCGGAGTGCTGGGCGGTCGGCGGGCAGACCGCGCCGTCGCCCTTGGCGAGGTCGGGGACGGCGGCGGCGTCGCCGAGCGCGAACACGCCCTCGAACTGCGGCACCCGCATCTCCGCCGTCACGGCGAGCCGGCCGCGGACCGTCTCGGCGTCCAGGGTGCCGATCAGCGGGCTCGCGGCCACCCCGGCCGTCCAGATCAGGGTGCGGCAGGGGAGCACCCGGCCGTCGGTGAACTTGACCGTCTCGGCGCCGACTTCGGCCACCGAGACGCCCAGCGACACCTCGATGCCGCGGTCGCGCAGCACCTCCAGGGCGGCCTCGCCGAGCGGGTCGCCGAGCTCCGGCATCAGCTTCGGGGCGATGTCGATCAGGTGCCACTTGATCTGCCGGGCGTCCAGCCGCGGGTAGCGGTGGGCGGCGGCGGTGGTCAGGCGCTGGAGGCAGGCGGCCGTCTCGGTGCCCGCGTAGCCGCCGCCGACCACCACGAACTGGAGCCGGGACTCGCGCTCCTTCTGGTCCAAGGTGGCCGAGGCGAGGTCGAGTTGGGCGATCACGTGGTCGCGGACGTAGGCCGCCTCGGCGAGCGTCTTCATGCCGCGGGCGTAGTCGGTGAGGCCGGGGATGTCGAAGGTGCGGGTGACGCTGCCGGGGGCGAGCACCAGGACGTCGTACTTCTGCGCCACCACCTCGTCGGTGATCTTGCGGACGACGCACACCTTGGAGGCCGGGTCCACGCCGATGGCGCCGCCGGGGACGATGTGGGTGCGGCGCAGCGTGCGGCGCAGCGAGACGGCCACGGACTGCGGGGTGAGGACGCCGGCCGCGACATGGGGGAGGAGGGGGAGGTAGAGCTGGTAGCTGAACGGCGTGACCAGCGAGATCTCGGCCTCCGACGGTGACAGCTTGTGTTCGAGGCGGCGGGCGCACTCCAGGCCGGCGAAGCCACCGCCCACGATCAGGATCCGAGGTCGTTCCATCGCTCATCCCTTTGCCGTGAAGGTCCCCATTACTGTCCGCCACACTCGCACGGAGCAGCGGGGGCTGCCACCGGGGCGGGGCCGTGGGGGTGGGGTGGAGGAGGGCGGGGAGAAAAGGGAGAAGAGGGAGAACGGGGTGGCGGCGGGAGGGGGAGAGAGGAAAGGGTGGCGACACCGATAGGCTGTCGGCCGTGCTACCCGAGGTGACGGCGATCCGGTACGTGACGCCACTGCGAGAAGGCGGCTCGATGCCGGGCCTGGTCGAGGCCGACGATCGGCGGCTGTACGCGCTGAAATGGGTCGGTGCGGCGCAGGGCCGCAAGGCGTTGGTCGCGGAGGTGCTGGCCGGGGAGCTCGGCCGGCGGCTCGGGCTGCCGGTGCCGGAGCTGGTGACGGTCGACCTGGACCCGGTGCTCGCGCGCAGCGAGCCGGACCACCAGATCCAGGACCAGATGAGGGCCAGCGGCGGGACCAACCTCGGGATGGCCTTCGTCAGCGGCGCGCTCAACTTCGACCCGCTCTGCTTCGAGGTGGATCCGGAGCTCGCCGGGCAGGTGCTCTGGTTCGACGCGCTGATCGGCAACGTCGACCGCTCCTGGCGCAACCCCAACCTGCTGGTGGCGACCGGCGGGCTGCGGCTGATCGACCACGGCGCGAGCCTGATCTTCCACCACAACTGGCCGGGTGCCGCCGCCTGGATCCGCCGTCCGTACGACGCCTCCGACCACGCGCTGCTGGGGGCCCGGCCGGATCTGGCGGCGGCCGACAAGGCGCTCGCGCCGCTCGCCGAGGCGGCGATCGAGGGCGCCGTGGCGCAGATCCCCGAGGTCTGGCTGGTGGACGAGTTCGGCTTCGACTCGCCCGACGAGGTGCGCGCCGCGTACCGGACCCAGCTGACCGAGCGACTGGCCGGTCCGCGCGACTGGCTGCCGGAGGTGCCCGCATGACCGAGTTCACGCTGTCCGTGCTGCCGGCCACCGTCGAGCTGCACGACTACGAGTACGCCGTGATCCGCGCGGTGCCGAGGGTCGAGCGCGGCGAGTGCGTCAACGTCGGGGTGCTGCTGTACTGCCGACAGGAATCGCACCTGGCCGCCCGGACCCACCTGGACCAGGCCCGGCTGCTGGCGCTGGACCCGGTGGCGGACGTGCAGGGCGTGCGGCGGGCGCTGCAGGGGATCGAGGCGGTCTGCCACGGCGGCCCGCAGGCCGGTCCGGCGGCGGGGGACAGCGCCGGGCAGCGGTTCCGCTGGCTGACCGCGCCGCGCAGCGCGATCGTCCAGCCGGGGCCGGTGCACACCGGGCTGACCGCGGACCCGGAGGCGGAGCTCCGGCGGCTGTTCGACCAGCTGGTGCTCTGACACCGGAGGGTTCCGGGGCGGCTCGCGGACGGTTGCCGTGGTCAAAGCTTGAGTTGCTGAAGCACCTGGTCGTACTCTGGCCCCATGGGTTCGACAGCGACGACGACCGTACCGACCAACGCCGAGTTGATGGAGGCGCTGGCCTCCGTCGGTGCCGCGTACTTCCAGGACTTCGCGGCCGCCGCGGCCCGGCACGGGCTCTCCTCCTCGCAGGCCAAGGCGCTGGGCGCGGTGCAGGAGCCGGTGCCGATGCGCGCGCTGGCCGGGAGGCTCGGCTGCGACGCCTCGAACGTCACCGGGATCGTGGACCGGCTGGAGTCGCTGGGCCTGGCCAACCGGGAGGCGGCGGCCGGTGACCGCCGGGTGAAGATCGTGGTGATCACGGCCGAGGGCCGGGAGATCCTGAACCGCATCCGCGGCGAGATGGCCCGGACCCACCAGGCCTTCGAGGCGATGACCGACGAGCAGCGGATCGCCCTGCACTCGATCTGCTCCCAGGTGCTGCCGGTGCTGGCCGGTCGTACGGGCGGCGCGCAGTAGGACCCCGCGCCGCCCGTACGCCACCAGTGCTTCGTCCCGGTCAGAGCAGCCCGGCGAGTTCCGGTGGCAGCGGCCGGTGGTGGAGCAGGGTGAGTGAGCGGGTGGTCCGGGTCAGGGCGACGTAGAGGTCGCGCGGGGCGAGCGCGGCCGGCTCGACCACCACGACCGCGTCGAATTCCAGCCCCTTGGCGTCCGCGACCGTGAGCGCGTCCAGCTCCCCGGCCAGGGCGTCCGGTGCGATCACGCCGAGGGTGCCCGGGCCGACGGGCAGCCGGGCGAGCGCGGCGGCGAAGCCGCCCGCCGGGACGCGGACCGCGCGGGGCCGCTCGGTGCCCGGTCGGATGGACTCGGGCGGCCGGTGGCCGGGTACGGCGGTGCGCAGCACGGCGGCGGCGAGGGCCATGACGGGCTCCGGCGTGCGGTAGTTGACGGTGAGCCGTTCCTCGCGCCAGCGGCCGGGCAGGTGCGGGTCGAGCGTCTCGGCCCAGCTGCGGGCGCCGGCGGGCGAGCCGGTCTGGGCGAGGTCGCCGACGATGGTGAGCGAGGTGGTCGGGACGCGCCGCAGGACGGCGCGCCAGGCCATCGCGGACAGCTCCTGCGCCTCGTCCACGACGACGTGGCCGTACGCCCAGGTGCGGTCGGCGGCGGCGCGTTCGGCGGTGGAGCGGTACGGGCCGTCGTCGCGGAAGCGCTCGGCCAGGGCGGCGGAGTCCAGCAGGGCGTCGTCGGTCTGCCCGGTGATGGTCAACACGCCCTGGGCGAAGGCCAGTTCGTCCGGGTCTTGACCGGTGGGGGCCGAGGGCCCCTCGGCGCCCAGGAGTTCGGCGGCCTCGTCGAGCAGCGGGACGTCCTCGGCCGTCCACTCGGAGCCGGGCGGGCGGAGCAGGGCGGTCGCGTGCTCGGGGGCCGCTGAGGCGAGCAACTCCCGGTCGGTGAGCAGGCGTTCGAGCAGCTGCTGCGGGGTGAGCCGGGGCCAGAGCGGGTCGAGCGCGGCGCGGACGTCCGGCCGCTCCCACAGCTCGCGCGGGGCGTAGTGCGCCTCCTCGTCGTCGTACGGGCGGCCGAGGGTGAGCGCCTGGCCGATCGCGAGGGCGTCGAGCAGGGTGCCCAGGTAGAAGGCGCGGGCCCGGTTGTGCGGCAGTCGCAGGCCGCGGGCGGCGTCCCTGGCCTCGGCGCAGGCCCGGGCGGAGACCCGCAGCCCTTCGCCGAGGTCCAGGCCCTCGGCGGGGGCCGTCTGGTGGGCGGCCACGGCGGCGCGGAGCACCCCGGCCATCCAGGGACCGCCCTTGGCGAAGGCGGCGGCGGGGTCGTCGGTGCCGGTGGCGGCGAGGCCGGGGAGGAGTTCGGCGACGGTGCGGAGCACCACCTCGGTCTCGCCGAGGGCGGGCAGCACCTCCTCGATGTACCGCAGGAAGCCGGGGTTGGGGCCGATCACCAGGACGCCCCGGCGCTCCAGCGCGGCGCGGTGGGTGAACAGCAGGTAGGCGGCGCGGTGCAGGGCGGCCAGCGTCTTCCCGGTGCCGGGGCCGCCCTGGACCACCAGGGCGCCGCGCAGCGGGGAGCGGATCACCCGGTCCTGCTCGGCCTGGATGGTGGCGACGGCGGTGCCCATCCGGCCGGTGCGTTCGCGGTCGAGGGCGGCGAGCAGGGCGGCTTCGCCGACCAGGGTGCGGCGGCCGGACTCGTCCAGCCCGGCGAGGTCGAGCGCCTCGTCGTCCAGGCCGGTGACGGTGCGGCCCCGGGTGTGCAGGTGGCGGCGGCGCACCACCGGGCCGGGGTGGACGGGGGTCGCGGTGTAGAAGGGGCGGGCGGCCGGGGCGCGCCAGTCGAGCAGCAGCGGTTCGTACGCCTCGTCGGTCAGGCCGGTGCGGCCGATGTAGTGGACGGTGCCGTCGCGCTCGTCGAGCCGGCCGAAGCAGAGGCCGCGCTCGACCGCCTCCAGCCGGGCGGCGTGGCGGGAGGCTTCGCGGGCGCGCACCTCGCGCTCCAGCCGGGCCTGGTGGGTGCCGCCGGATCCGGCGCCGTCGTGGGCGCCGTCGGCGGTGCGGCGGGCCCGTTCGCGCACGGTGTCCAGCCGGGCGTAGAGCCGGGCGAGGTGGGCCTGCTCGGTGCGCAGGGCCGCGGCGAGGGCGCTGGAGTCCCGCGCGGTCACTGGCGGTTCGCTCATCGGTGTGGTATCCTTGCGGTGAGAAGGCTGCGGAGCGTCATCTGAAAGGCGCTCAATTGACCCAGCCTACCCCACTCCGCCGACGTCCGGCGTGACCTCGGCTGTTACTCTTGCGAAGCGTGAGCGCGAAGCCCCAGATCCCCAATGTCCTGGCCTCCCGGTACGCCTCGGCGACCCTGGCCCAGCTGTGGTCCCCCGAGCACAAGGTGGTCCTCGAGCGCCACCTGTGGCTCGCCGTCCTGAAGGCCCAGCAGGACCTCGGCGTCGAGGTTCCGGCGACCGCCGTCGCCGACTACGAGCGGGTGATCGACCAGGTCGACCTCGGCTCGATCGCCGCCCGTGAGCGGGTCACCCGCCACGACGTGAAGGCCCGGATCGAGGAGTTCAGCGAGCTCGCCGGGCACGAGCAGATCCACAAGGGAATGACCTCCCGGGACCTGACCGAGAACGTCGAGCAGCTGCAGATCCGCCAGTCCCTGGAGCACGTGCGGGACCGCACGGTGGCCGTGCTGGTGCGCCTGGCCAAGCTGTCCGCCCAGCACGCCGAGCTGGTCATGGCCGGCCGCTCGCACAACGTGGCCGCGCAGGCCACCACCCTGGGCAAGCGGTTCGCGTCGATCACCGACGAGCTGCTGGTCGCCTTCCGCCGCCTGGAGGAGCTGATCGCCCGCTACCCGCTGCGCGGGATCAAGGGCCCGGTCGGCACCGCCCAGGACATGCTCGACCTCCTCGGTGGCGACACCGACAAGCTGGCCGAGCTGGAGCGCCGGGTCGCCGGGCACCTCGGCTTCGAGAACGTGCTGACCAGCGTCGGCCAGGTCTACCCGCGCTCGCTGGACTTCGAGGTGCTCACCGCCCTCGTCCAGCTGGCCGCCGCGCCGTCCAGCCTGGCCAAGACCATCCGCCTGATGGCCGGCCACGAGCTGGTCACGGAGGGCTTCAAGGAGGGCCAGGTCGGCTCCTCCGCGATGCCCCACAAGATGAACACCCGCTCCTGCGAGCGCGTCAACGGCCTGGCCGTCATCCTGCGCGGCTACGCCTCGATGACCGGCGAGCTGGCCGGCGACCAGTGGAACGAGGGCGACGTCTCCTGCTCGGTGGTGCGCCGGGTCGCGCTGCCGGACGCGTTCTTCGCCTTCGACGGCCTGCTGGAGACCTTCCTGACCGTCCTCGACGAGTTCGGCGCCTTCCCCGCGGTGATCGAGGCCGAGCTGGACCGCTACCTGCCGTTCCTCGCCACCACCAAGGTGCTGATGGGCGCGGTGCGCGCGGGCGTCGGCCGGGAGACCGGGCACGAGGTCATCAAGGAGCACGCCGTCGCCTCCGCGCTGGCGATGCGCGCGGGCGCCCGGGAGAACGAGCTGCTGGACCGGCTGGCCGCCGACGAGCGGATCCCGCTGGACCGGGCCGCGCTGGACGCGCTGCTCGCCGACCGGCTGTCCTTCACCGGCGCGGCCGGCGCCCAGGTCGCCGAGGTGGTCCGCCAGGTGGAGGCCGTCGCGGCCGCCTACCCGGAGGCCGCCAAGTACGCGCCCGGCGACATCCTCTGACGTCTCGTCAGCCCTGAGCCGAGGGCCCCGCCGCCGGACCGGTGGCGGGGCCCTCGCGCGTCGTGGGGACGTGGCCCGGGTCCAGCGGCGGGGTGGTGGTGCCGCACGGCCAGTCGCAGTTCGGCTCGGCCACCTGCTGGTCGTCGGCGGCGAGCACGTTGCCCCGTACGGTCGCGAGGGCGATCAGCCCGCCGGCGGCCAGCAGGCCCGCGCAGATCAGCATCGCGGTGTGGAAGGCGGAGTCGACCGAGGAGGGCACCCGGTAGGCGTCGCCGCTCAGCCCGGCCAGCGCCGGGAGGGCGGCGACCGCGAGCAGGCCGGCCGCGCGGGCGGCGGCGTTGTTGACCCCGCTGGCGATGCCCGCGTGCCGGACCTCGACGGCGGCCAGCACGGTCGCCGTCAGCGGTGCGACCAGCAGCGTCATGCCGCAGCCCATCACCGTGACGGAGGGCAGCACGTCCACCCAGTAGGAGGAGTCCGGGCCGACGCGCAGCATCAGCAGCACCCCGGCGGCGCACAGCAGGGGGCCGACGGTCAGCGGGATGCGCGGGCCGATCCGCTTGCCGAGGCGCCCGGCGCGCGCGGACAGCAGCAGCATCAGCACGGTGATCGGCACCAGCGCGAAGCCCGAGACCAGCGGCGAGAAGCCGGACACGATCTGGAGCTGCACCACCAGCAGGAAGAAGACGCCGCTGAACGCCGCGTACACGCACAGGGTGACCAGGTTCACGGCGGTGAACAGCCGGGAGGAGAACAGTCCGAGCGGCAGCATCGGATCGGGTGCGCGGCGCTCGACCGCCACGAAGGCGACGCCGAGCGCCACTCCGAGCACCCCGCTGACCCAGACGGCGGGGGACAGGCCCTCGCCGGCCGCCGTCAGCGCGTAGGTGATCGCGCCGAGGGCGAGGGCGGCGAGCACGGCGCCGAGGACGTCGAAGCGGCCGGAGGCGCCCTCGTCCCGGCTCTCCGGCACCGACCGGGTGGTGACCGCGATCACGGCGGCGGCGAGCGGCAGGTTCAGCAGGAAGATCCAGCGCCAGCCGGGGCCGTCCACCAGCCAGCCGCCGAGGAAGGGGCCGACCGCCGCCGACACCCCGCCGAGGCCGGACCAGAGCCCGACCGCCGCCGAGCGGTCGTCAGGGTGGAAGACGGCTTGGAGCATGGCGAGCGAGCCGGGGGTGAGCAGCGCCCCGCCGATGCCCTGGACGGCGCGGGCGGCGATCAGCACGTGGATGTTCGGCGCGGCGGCGCAGGCCGCGGAGGCGATGGCGAACCAGACCACGCCGATCAGGAAGACCTTGCGCCGCCCGTAGCGGTCGCCGAGCGCGCCGCCGAGCAGGATCAGGCCCGCCAGGGTGAGCAGATAGGCGTTCAGGGTCCATTGCAGGGACGCGAGGGAAGCGCCGAGGTCGGCGCCGATCCGGGGCAGCGCGACGTTCACCACGGTGCCGTCCAGCATCGCCATGCTGGAGCCGAGCACCGTCGCCATTAGTACCCAGCGACCCTGCGCGGTGCCCAGGCGCAGGGTGCCGGCCTCGGAGGTGGCCACGGGCGAATCCTGCGCTGCCGAGGCGCACGTGACAAGGGTCACCGGTGGGTGTGTTGGCGGCTGGCGGTGCGTGAGCGGACGGGTGCGCGGCGTGGCCGATCTCGGCGCAGGGTCGTGGATCAGTGGCGGGGGGTGAATGGGTTGTGTACGCACCGTGGGCTCGGGCCTGCGGAGGGTCACTGTGGGAGGGGGGATCGTTGCCGTTTCAAGAGATCGACATTGCTTCACCCGAACGGATGGGTTTTAGTTCAGCGACCGCCCGGCCAGTCCGGACGGATCCGCCGGGTGGAACGCCGAGTCCTGCCGCTGCCCGGTGGTTCGAAACGAACTCTGTACGGCAGGAGCGGGGGACCCACAGGTAAGTCGCCGGACCGGAGTTCGCGCCTCAGGGCGCGGGCGTCCAGGACCGGCTTGGGGTGAAGCCGCGCAAGCGGCCGGGCAACTCCAGCCCGAACCCGACAGCTCACCTCGCAGGCGTCGGAGAGGAAAATTCCATGCCTGCACAGGCTCGTCGTATCGCCCTGCCCCGCGCCGCCCGCATCGGCATCGCCACCGCCGTCACCGGTGTGTCCTTCGCCCTCCCGCTCGTCACCGCGATGAGCGCCCAGGCCCACACCCCGGCCGCTCCGGCCGCCGCCTCCGCCGAGGCCAAGCAGGCCACGCAGGCCGCCGCTCCGGCCGCCCAGGCCGCGCAGGAGAGCTACCGCGTCGTCAGCGGTGACACCCTGTCCAAGATCGCCGACGCCAGGAACGTCGAGGGCGGCTGGCACGCGCTGTACGAGCAGAACCGCTCGGTCGTCGGCGCCGACCCGAACCTGATCTTCCCGGGCCAGCAGCTCGCGCTGTCCGGCCACGCCGCCGCGCCGGCCGCCGACGCCGCCCCGGCGAAGCCCGCCGCCCCGGCCAAGCCCGCCAAGCCGTCCGCTCCGGCGACCCAGGCCGCCAAGCCGCAGGCCCAGGTCCAGGTGCAGACCGAGGCCGCCAAGCCCTCCGCGCAGCTCGAGACCCAGCTCCAGGTCGCCGCTCCGGCCCAGGCCGTGACCGCCACTCCGGTCGCCGCCGCCACCTCCGGCTTCGTCGCCCCGCTGGCCGGCCCGCGGCTCGGCACCGCCTACGGCGTGGCCGGCTCGATGTGGGCCTCCGGCCACCACACCGGCCAGGACTTCGTCGCCTCCACCGGCACCCCGCTGCGCGCCGTCGCCAACGGTGTCGTGGTCAAGGCCGGCAACGGCGGCGCCTACGGCAACGAGGTCGAGATCAGGCTCGCCGACGGCCACTACGCCGAGTACGCGCACCTCTCCTCGATCGGCGTGAGGATCGGTCAGACCGTCACCGCCGGCCAGCAGATCGGCCTCTCCGGCGCCACCGGCAACGTGACCGGCCCGCACCTGCACTTCGAGATCCGCAACGGCTCGGAGTACGGCTCGGACATCAACCCGGTCGCCTACCTGCGCGCGCACGGCGTCGCGCTCTGACCCCGAGAGCTCCGGGGTACCAGGAACCACCGCCGCTGCGGGCGAACCGATCGCCCGGGATGGTCATG
The DNA here is from genome assembly GCF_042789775.1 of Kitasatospora sp. NPDC056800. Lineage (NCBI taxonomy): Bacteria > Bacillati > Actinomycetota > Actinomycetes > Kitasatosporales > Streptomycetaceae > Kitasatospora > Kitasatospora sp. NPDC056800. Next base: position 13,358 of record NZ_JBHUAL010000246.1, read on the forward strand.
TCGGGTGACCGCTCGACCGGGTGATCGCCGCACGGCGGACATGGGCGCGGGACACGCCCAGGCCGGCCCGGCCGCATGAGGACCTCCTCGTGCGGC
>NZ_JBHUAL010000247.1:0-5860 GCF_042789775.1 Kitasatospora sp. NPDC056800
CCTCAACTGCCAGCTTGGAACGGCTACTTCACGACCGTCACCGGGACGATCAGCTCCTTCAGGGAGGTCAGCGACCCGGAGCCTTCGTACGGCAGCGTCGCCTGGACGGACAGCGGCATCGTGCCGGGCCCGTCCATCGGGTCGAGGGCCATCCGGTACGTCACCCTCTTGGTCTCCCCCGGTGCGAGCGAGAACCAGGCCTGCTGGTCCACCTTCGCGTAGTCCATACCGCCGCCCATCGAGAGCAGGATCTCCCTCCAGGCGCCGCCGTCCTGGCGCTCCAGCTTGCCCTTGTTCATCATGACCATCTCGCTCGGCGGCGTCCCGGCGTACTCCTTCGTGTAGACCAGCGGCTGGAGCTTGTCGTAGGTCTTCTGGCCGGTGTTCCGGTACGTCACCGTGAAGGTCACCGGGGTGCCGTTGGTGGACACCTTCTGCCCGGCGCCGATGCCGCCGTCGACCGTGATCGCGATGTCCTTCGCGCCCTTGTCGGACGCGGTCAGGGACGGTGACTTGTGGCCGCTCACGTCCAGGCTGTTGACGATCGCCGTCAGGCCCGACTGGTAGTCGCTCTTGAGCCCGTTCGCCACCACGAAGACCTGGTCCAGGCCCATCCCCCACAGCTGGGCGGTGAAGGTGTCCCCGGGCTTGCAGGTGACGTTCCACTGGGTCTTGTCGATCGTCTTGCCGGCCACGGTGGACTTGGTCCGCACGGGTGCGCCGACCGAGGAGTAGCCGTTGTCCGGGAAGTAGGGCCGGCCCCAGATCGGGCAGTTCGGCTGGTGGCCCCAGCCGCTGTCGGCGACCAGGTCGTCCGTCGTCGGCCAGGCGCCGCCCTCGAGTTCGTCCGGGGAGTTGTAGGCCACGACCAGGACGCCGTACGGCTCGCACCTGGCCGGCGCCCAGCCCTGCTGCGGCTCCGTCGGCGCGCCCGGACTCAGGACGCAGACCCGGTCGGCCGAGACCGGCACGGCCTTCCAGCCCGCCGGGACCTTGAACTTGACGCCCCGCAGGCTGGACGAAGTCGCCGGGCCGCTCGCGGTGCCGGGGGCGGAGGTCGCGGTGGTCGGGACGCCGTCGGCGAGCGGGACCTCCGTCTCGGCCTCGCTGGTGGGCGTGCCCGGATCGGTGGGGGCGGCCGTCGGGCTGGGGTCGCCGGTCGGCTCGGGCGTCGGGCTCGGCGAGGTGGTCAGGGTGGCGGCCGGGGGCGGGACCTCGTCCTGGGCGACCGGCTCGCCGTGGAAGGTGAGCACGCCGAGCGCCATGGCGGCGGCCAGGCCGAGCGGCACGGTGACGGCGTACACCGGGCGCAGCCGGCGGATCCGGTTCTTCGGGGGAGCGGCCGGGCGCAGGCTGGCGGCCGTGACGAGGGAGGCCCGGGCCGTCATCGCCTCGCGGAGCAGCCGTTCCGTCGGTGTCTCGGCCGGCCCGTCGCCGTCGCCGCCGGTGCGGCGGGGGAGCTTGTCGGTCATCGAACCTTCTCCAGGTGCTTTTCCAAGGCGTCCAGAGCGCGGCTGGCGGTGGACTTCACGGCACCCCGGGACAGTCCCAGGGTCTCGGCTATCTGCGCCTCCGACAGGTCGGACCAGTAGCGCAGCACCAGCACCTCACGCTGGCGGGGAGTCAACTCCTGCAGGGCCACCAGCACCCGGCGGTGCTCGTCGTTGAGCACCGCGTGGTCCTCGGCGGACGGGGCGTCGGCCACGTGCGGCGGCACGTACTCGCGGGCGGTCTTGCGGCGGCGCAGCATCGAGCGGGCGCCGTTGACCACCGAGGTGCGCAGGTAGCCGAGCGCGTTGTCGAGGTCGTCCAGCTCCTCGCCGTAGCGCTGGTAGAGCTGGGTGAAGGCGTCCTGGACGACGTCCTCGGCCAGGTCCTGGTGGTCGACCAGCATGACCGCCATCCGGACCAGGCCGAGCCGGTGGGCGTGGTACAGGTCGGTCAGGGTGGGCCGGTCCTCGGCGGGCTTGCGACCGCCGCGCAGCAGCCGGAAACCGGAGCGGCGCTGCTTCGCCTCCTGCTCGGTGGCGGCGCCGGCGAGCGGCTCGCCGGCCTCCTGCGCGCCGAACAGCGCGGCGACGACTCCACGGATGGAGAAGCCCCGCCCCCCTGCCTGCGCGGCGGTCGGCCCGATGGCCATGGACATGCGCGTTTCCGCTTTCCCCCGGGACGGTGACGGCGGCCGCCGTTCCGTCAGGTCACCTGATCAAGATCGTGATCGGGGGGATCATCCCAGCCGCCCTCTGCCGGGTTCCCTCCGCCCCCGTATCAAAGGACGTGTGACGGGGGTGAAGGTTGCAGGCGGGTTCGAAGAAAATTCCGAAGGGGTCGGGACGGCTACACTCACCGGCATTCCGCCACCCGTGAGCAGGGGGTTCGCATGGCCGAGCAGCACGCCGAGGACCGGACCGGTGCCGCCCCGCGGCCGGTGCCCGTCGCCATCGGCCGGCGCCCGGAGCCCGTGCACGACGTCGCGGTGTACGCCTTCCCGGGCATGGCGCCGTTCGAACTCGGCGTGGTGGTCGAGGTGTTCGGACTGGCGCGGCCCGAGCTGGCCGGGCTGCTGACGGCGCCCTGGTACGGGCTGAAGGTCTGCGCCGACCGGCCCGGGACGCCGCTGGAGGCGGTGAGCGGCTTCGCGCTGACCGCCCGGCACGGGCTGGACGAGCTGGCCGCGGCCGACACGGTGGTGGTCCCCGGGGTGCCGAACCCGTTCGGCGGCGTCTCCCCCGACCTGGTCGAGGCGCTGCGCACCGCGCACGGGCGCGGCGCCCGGATCGTGTCGATCTGCTCGGGCGCCTTCGCACCGGCCGCCGCCGGACTGCTGGACGGCCGGGAGGCGACCACCCACTGGCGGTACGCCGAGCTGCTCCAGCAGCGGTACCCGGCGGTGCGGGTCAACCCGGACGTGCTGTACGTGGACAACGGCGACGTGCTGACCAGCGCGGGCAGCGCGGCCGGCATCGACCTCTGCCTGCACCTGGTCCGCCGGGACCACGGCGCCAAGGTGGCCAACGCGGTGGCCCGCCGCTTCGTGGTGGCGCCGCACCGGGACGGCGGGCAGGCCCAGTTCGTCGAGGCGGCGGTCCGCCCGGTCGAGGAGGAGGACGACGGGATCGCCCGCAGCATGCGGTGGGCGCTGGACCACCTGTCGTCCCCGCTGACCATCTCGCAGCTGGCCCGCGCCGCCCGGATGTCGGACCGCTCGTACCTGCGGCACTTCACCGCCCGCACCGGGACCAGCCCGATGCGCTGGGTCGTCACCCAGCGCATCGCGACCAGTCTGGCGCTGCTGGAGTCGCCGGAGGGGACGGTGGAGGAGATCGCCGCGGCGGTCGGCTTCGAGAGCGCCGCGACCTTCCGCCACCACTTCGGCCGGGTGATGCGCACCTCGCCGACCGCCTACCGGCGCTCCTTCGGGCGCGGGGTGGCCTGAGCGCGCGGTCTACTGCCCCTCGCGCTCCTCCGCGCGCTTCTCCTCGGCCTTCTCCGCGGTCCTCTCCCCGGCCTTCTCCGCGGACTTCCCCTCGCGCCGGTCCGCGTTGGCGACGATCGCGTCGTGCAGCCACTGGGCCAGGCCCGGCGCGATCTTCTCGTAGGTGTCGGTCCAGCGCGGGTCCGAGACGTACAGGCAGGCCAGGCCGCGGTGGATGGTGTACGTGCAGTCGTAGAAGTTCTGGCGGATGTGCTGCCGGTGCTCCTCCGCGAGGCCGGTGGCCACCGCGCCGTCGGCGGGCTCGCCGGCGGTGACCGCCCCGGCCAGGCGCTCGTTGAGCGCGGTCATCTCGGCCTGGATGCGCTGCCAGTCGGCCTTGGAGTAGCCGCCGGTGCGGCGCTGCGACTCGGCCCAGGCCGCGGTGTCGCCCCAGCGCTGCTCGGCCTCCTGCTCCCAGTCCTCCTGGTAGCCCTCGCCGAAGATCTCGAACTTCTCCTCCGGGGTCAGCTGAATGCCCATTCTCCGTGCCTCCATGGCGTGTTCGACGGCTGAGGCGAGCTCCTGGAGGTGACCGATCCGGTCGGTGAGCAACCGGTGCTGCCGCCGGAGGTGCTCGGTCGGGCTGACCGAGTCGTCGTCCAGGATCGCCGCGATCTCGTCCAGGGGGAACCCGAGCTCCCGGTAGAAGAGGACCTGCTGCAGCCGGTCGAGGTCGGCGTCCACGTACCGGCGGTAGCCGGACCGGGTCCGGCCGGCCGGGGACAGCAGGCCGATCTCGTCGTAGTGGTGCAGGGTGCGGACGGTCACCTTGGCGATCTTCGCCACGGCGCCGACCGAGTAGCCCTCACTGGTCATCGGGGTTCCTCCCTGGTGCTGACCACCACCCTCGGCTCTCACGTCGCGTGAGGGTCAAGCCGTGGACGGGGACGGGCCCCTGCCGTCAGACCCCGGCGCCGGCCAGCGCCCGCTCGCGCCGCCGGCCGCCCCGACCGCCCCGGCGGCCGGTGCCGCCGCTCCCGCCGTCGCCCGGTGCGCCGGGCCGCTGCCGCCGGGACCGCTGGGTGGGCCAGAACAGCACGTACCCGGCGGAGACCACCACGAAGGCGAGCCGGACGAAGCCGCGGGCCGCGTCGGACGGGAGCAACAGCGTGCCGCCGTACAGCGCGGCCAGCGCGATCCAGCTCCACCACGGGACGAGCCGCTTCTGCCCGACGGCGTCCCAGAGCAGGGTGCCGAGCAGGATCGAGGCCGTGTAGTACGTGTAGACGCTCGGGTCGAGCAGGATGCGGGCGTCCGCGCCCAGCAGCACCACGGCCGGCCAGCGGCCGCGCCAGACGGCGACGCAGCCGAGCCCGATGCCGAGCGCGAACTGGGTCGGCCGGTCCCACCAGGGGGTGGCCGGGTCGGTGACCCCGAACCAGCGCAGCGCGGAGGCGGGCTGGTTCGGGATGGTGAACTTGGCGGCCGCCATGGTGTCCAGGTTGCCCAGGTAGAACGGCAGCCAGGCGATCGCCACCAGGGCGCAGAACCAGAGCGCGGTGCGCAGCCAGGCGGGCCGGGGCAGCGCCAGGATCAGCGGGGCGAAGGCGATCGCCCAGGGCTTGGAGTCCACCGCCAGCGCCAGGAAGACCGCGACCTGGACGGGCTTGCCGCGGGCCAGGGCGTGCGCGGCGAGGGTGGTGAAGAACAGCGCGAGGACGTCGTCCAGGTGCGCGAAGCGGACCGAGACCTCGACCCACATCGGGATGAACGCCAGCCCGGCGATCAGCAGCCGCTGCTGCAGCCGCCGGTGGTTGGTCCCGGTGCCGAGGTAGTACAGGGCCGCGGTGCGGCCGACCACGACCAGCATCACCAGGCCCAGCCCGGCGCTCACCGCCTCGGCGATCAGCTCGCCGGTGTGCGGTGCGAACGGGGCGGTGAGCCGGGCCGCGGCCAGGCTGACCGGGCCGATCTGGAGCTCCGGGTGGTGGGCGTAGAGCGACAGGCCGCCGTCGGGCTGGCCGCTGAAGAGCAACTGCTCGCCCTGGCGCAGGTAGTGCCAGGAGAAGCCGCCGCTGGGCTCGACCAGGAGGAACCAGAGCACCGTCCAGGCGGTCAGCAGGACGTGGTGCCTCCGGAGCGGCAGCCCGGCTATCCGCCCGGTCGTCGCCTCGTAGTCGGTGGTGGTCCGTGCCGTGCGTGCTACCCGCACCTGTCCTCTCCCCGCCGTTCCGCCCCCCTCCGGCCGGACATCCTATGTGACGGAGGAGAACCGTCCGGACCGCCCGCGGGACGGCCCTGGTCGGCCCCCGGAACGGCCCGTGGCGCCCCCGGGTGACGGCGCGGGGGGCGGGGGGGGGGGCCCGGGGGGGTTCCGGTAAGGGGGGGTGGGGGGGGGGCGGCGCCGGGGGGGGGGCGCGCGGCAGCGCGCGGGGCCGCACCCCA
>NZ_JBHUAL010000247.1:5870-13334 GCF_042789775.1 Kitasatospora sp. NPDC056800
CCTTCCGGACCGCCCGCGGCTCGCCCCTGGTCGGCCCCCGCACGGGCCCGTGCCGCCCGCGGACCCGCCCGAGGGGACGGTGCGGGCGGCACGGGGGTGTTCCGGATCAGTGCGCTTCGGGTCGGCGCGCCTCGGGTCGGCGCGCTCGCGTCAGCGCGCTTCGCCTCAGCCCTGCTGGGCGGACTTGCGACGGCGCAGCACCACGAGGGTGCCGACACCGGCCACCAGGACGGCGCCGCCGGTGGCCGCGATGGCGGTGGTGTTGCTACCGCCACCGGTCTGGGCCAGGGCCTTGTCGCTGCCGTCCGCGGCGGCCTTGGCCTTGTCGACGGCGGCCGGGGTCAGCGGCGGCGGGGTGATGACCGGGGGCTCCACCGGGAAGTCGATCGGGCCCGAGGTGTCGCCGCTGCTCTCGACCGGGGCCGGGGCGGTGGCCGAGCCGGAGGGCTCACCGGTGGCCGGAGTGGTCGGCTTCTCGGTCGGCTTCTCGGTGGGCTTCTCGGTCGGGGTGTCGGTCGGCTTGCCGGTGGGCGTCTCGGTCGGCTTCTCGGTCGGCGTGACGGTCGCGGTGGCCGACGGCGAGCCGCTCGCGGTCGGGCTGGGCTTGCCCGTCTGGGACTGGGTCGGCGTCGGGCTGGGCTTGCCGGTGTGCGTCGGGGTCGGCTTGCCGCCCGGCGCCTTGATGGTGAAGCCCACGCCGCCGTCGCAGCTGAGGTGGCCGTTGTCGACCGGCTGGTGGGTGGAGTCGTCGAGCTGGGCGGCGAAGACGACCGGGACGACGCCGGCCCGGCCGAGCGGCGAGCCGTCGGTGAAGGACGCCCGGACCTTGATCGGGACGTTCTTGCCGCGGTTCACCCCGAGCAGGTCGTCGGCGACCGGGTTGCCGGCCGAGTCGAGGGTGCCGAGCATCATCAGGACGGAGCTGTTCTTCTCGCCGCTCTGGTCGGGGGCGACCACGGCGGTCTGCCACTCACCGCCGGGGAGCCGGTACTGGACCTTGAGGTCCTTCGCCTGGAGCGAGCCCGCCTTGTTCTTGAACTTGAGCAGCGGGATGAAGACGAAGTCGTGCTTCGTCCGGTTGTCGATCTTGAAGGTGAACTCGCGGGCGTCGCCGCCGGCGATGAAGGTGCCGGGCACGCCGTTCAGCGAGAGGTCGAGGCTCGCGCGCGACGCCTTGTCGGCCTGCGAGGCGACGGCGGACGGGGTGCCGGTGGCACCGACGGCCATGGCGCCCTGGGCGCCGGCCAGGACGAGCGAGGACGCGAGCGCGGCGGCCCCGGCAAGGGCAAGACTGCGACGTATGGACAAGGGAGACCTCACGGAAGTGTCCGGGCGAGGCCCGGGCGCGAGGGGGCGGCCGAAGAACGCCGCGGACCCCCCGCGAAAGCTGAAAGTGCGACGGAGAGTACCGAACGACGGGACCGGTCCGGAAGGCGGGTGGCACACTGCGGTCCGGGCCCGGGAGAGGGCTGCCCGATTCGTCCAACTCTGGCCGTCCGTATGCCTTTTGCACTCGGCCGGGGCGGCGTCCGGATGACGGGTACACGCCCGGAGGACGGTACCGCACGCCCCCCGGCGGCGGGCGGCGCGTGCGCGCGGCCCCGGCCCGCCGGGGGTCGGTCCGTGAGGGGGGTCGGCCGCGCGGAACCGGCCGCGAGGGTTCTGCCACGAGGGGCCGGCCCGGAAGGCCGGCCCGGAGGATCAGCCCGCGAAGAAGGACTTGGCCGCGATCACCGCGCGCTCGTCCGCCAGCGCCTCGCCCGGGCGGGTGCCGTGGCCCAGCAGCACCCCGCCCCAGCGCATCCCCATGTAGTCGGCGGTCAGCCGGAGGGTGCCGATCAGCGGCTCGGCATTGTCGTCGTCCTCGGTGGCGAGGGCGGTCACGCCCCAGATGGTGCCGCCGCGCATCCCCTCGCGGAACTCCACGCCGGGCACCCGGAACCAGGCCGACCAGTAGTCGAGGTAGAGCTTGGCGCTGGTCGGCAGCGCGTACCAGTACAGCGGCGCGACGAAGACCAGGTCGGTGGCCGCCAGGGTGGCGTCCAGCAGCGTCCGCTCGTGGCCGGCCGGCTCGGGGTACGTGCCGTCGCCGGTGTGCCGCAGGTCCCGGAAGGGCGGCAGCGGGTGCTCGTCCAGCCGCAGCCACTGCTGCTCGGCACCGGCCGGCAGGCTCGACTCGGCGGCCAGCCGGGCGAGCCGGGCCGAGTTGCCGTCGGGGCGCGCGCTGGCGTCGAGGAACAGGAAACGGCGCGGCGTCTCGGCGCCGGGCGGCTGATCGCCCATCAGGACTCCTCCGTGGTACGTACGGTGCGGACGCAGGAGTGAGCAGCCGTCGGACGCCGGTTTATTCCGCGCCCATGCCAACCACCGGGCGGCAGCCGGGGATTGGCGGGCGCGGGTCCGGTCCGGCAGCCCGGCCCGGGGGCCGGCGGGCGGAGGTCAGTCGGGCAGCCCGGCCCGGCGGCGGGCGACCTCGGCGACCGCCGCCCAGTCCTTGTCCCCGTCGCCGTGGGCCAGCGCGTCCAGGAAGGCGTCCCGCAGGACGCTGCCGATCGGCAGCGGCACGTTGCGCGCGGCCCCCGCGTCCAGCGCGAGGCCGACGTCCTTGAGGCCGAGCGGCAGCCGGAACCCGGCCGGTTCGTACCGGCGTTCGGCCACCATCGCGCCGTAGCCGGTGTGGATCGGTCCGGGGAAGAGCGTGCCGGTGAGCAGGTCGACCAGGTCGGTCGGCCGGATCCCGTGCGCCTCGGCCAGGCTGCACGCCTCGGCCATCGACTCGATCGCGCAAGCGATCAGGAAGTTGGTGCTGATCTTGACGGTGTTGGCCTGCCGGGGGCTCTCGCCGAAGTGCCAGGTGCGCTCGCCCATCGCGGCGAACAGCGGCTCGGCCCGCTCCAGCAGTTCGGGCGCGCCCGCGACCAGGATGTTCAGCCGCCCCGCCGCCGCGACCGGCGGCCGGCCGAGGACGGGGGCGGCGACGTAGCCGACGCCGTGCTCGGCGTGCAGCGCCTCGGCCCGCTCGGCGAGGGCGAGCGAGACGGTGGCCATGTTGACGTGCAGGGTCGCCCCGGCGCCGGCCAGCAGCGCGGGGTCGAGCAGCAGCCGCTCGACCGCCGCGTCGTTGGCGAGCATGGAGACCACCGTGTCGGCGGCGAACACCTCGGCGAGCGAGCCGGCCGCCTCCGCGCCCTCGGCCACCATGGCGGCCACCGGCTCGGGCGAGCGGTTCCAGACCCGTACGGTGTGGCCGGCCCGCAGCAGGCTGCCGGCCATGCCGCGCCCCATCGCGCCCAGCCCCACGAAGCCGATCGTCCGCCCGGTCATCCGCGCACTCCCGTCGCCGCCGCACCGCTCGTATGCGGCCGACTGTACGTCAGAAGTCCTGCGGTACCCGCCGGTCGGCACGGAAGCACACCCGGAGCCGGGCCGGTTCTCAGGCGCAGGCGCGGGCCCTCGACGGCAGCCGGGTGCGGTCGGCGGCCGCGCCGCGCTCCAGCTCGGCGACCACCCGGGTGCGCAGCAGCTCGTACTGGGCCTGGAGCCGGCCGGGGCGGGCCGGGCGGGCGACCGGTCGGCCTCGGCCGACCAGCTCGTCCGGCCCGAACTGCTCGCGGGTGAGGTCGATCTCGAAGCCGGTGGCGAAACGGTTCCACCAGTGGAGGTCCGTCCGCACCCCATCGACGTACACCTCGCCCATCATGAGCTCGCCGCCGAGCAGGTCGTGCACCACCATCGCCGTCACCCCGCACTGACCACGGGCGGGATTGTCGGGACGCCAGTGGGCCAGATCCTCGGGCGCACAGGTGTCGACGCCCCAGGAGGAGCGGATCGCGCGTTCGATGTCGTTGAGGGTCCACGCCGTCATACCGGGAAGCCTGCCACGCGCCACTGACAGCGGCACCGGCTTTTCGAAGGGTCATCCCGTGTTCTGCGGCTACCCTTCCGGCGTTCACCCGAACGAGACCCCGGCCCGGCGGGCCCGGCCCCGGGCGCGGGGCGGGCCGGCCGGGCCCCCGGTCACTTCGCCAGCTCGGCGACGCCCGCCTGCGCGAACTGCTCGTCCAGGTCGCCGCTGGGCGCGCCCGCGACGCCGACGGCCGCGATCGGGGCGCCCTTCGACTGGATCGGGGCGCCGCCGGCCAGGAACAGGGTGCCCGGGATGTCCTTCAGGTTCGGGGCCTGGGCCAGGCGCTTGGCCAGCTCCGAGGTCGGGGCGTTCCAGGACACCGCAGTGAAGGCCTTGCGCTCGGCCGAGACCGGGGCCTGCGGGCCGGCGCCGTCGCCCTTCAGCAGCACCCGGGTGACGCCGTCGCGGTCGACGACCGCGACCGACACGTGCTGGCCGGCCTTGGTGGCCGCGTCCAGGGCGGCCTGGGCGGCGCGGGTGGCGGCGTCGATGGTCAGGCCGCTGCTCGGGGCCAGGTTCTTGTTCTGGGTGTCGGCCTTCGCCGCGGCCGGGACGGCCGGGGTGTCGGTGGACTCGGCGCTGGCCGAGACGGCGCCCACGGTGGCGGCGGCGAGCGCGGCGGCGGCGACGGTGCCGGTCAGCACCCGGGTGCGGACGGAGGTCTTCTTCATGGTCCAGCTCCTCAGCGGATCTGCGGGGTGAGGTGGGGCGGAGTGGGGGAGTTCGGGGGCCGCCGGGCCGTTGGGGGGATCGCCCGGCGGCGTGCTTCGATCCTCCGGCCGGGGAAGGGGCCGCCGCATCGGCGGTCCGGCGCGGGCGTCCGGGCATGATGGGGGACGGCGGCGTCAACCGATCGGCTGATGCGGCCCCGGGCCGGACGGGTCACCATCGAGGGATCGGTGCGGGTCGGTGCGGATCGGGACGGGCCCGTGCGGACCGGTACGGCCGGTACGGGCAGGCGCCGACCGCGCACGCACCACCCGTTCAGCCAGGAGCCACCCGTGCAGCAGCCCCGCCCGACCGCCGGCCGCCCCGCCGCGGACCGCACCGGCGCCGGCGGCGCCCTCGGCCACGACGCCGGCGATCCGGACGCGGGCCGGCTCGCACTGCTGCTGGACTCCGCCTTCCTGCTGCTGCTCGCCGCCTCGCTCAGCCGCTACCTCACCCACCACTCCGGCACCGCGCAGGCGCCCTGGGTGATCGGGCTGAGCGCGGCCCTCGCCGTCGCCCAGCCGGCCGGGTCCTGGCTCGCCCACCGCCGTCCGACCGCCCCGGACCGGCACCGCCGCTGGGCGCTGGCCCTGGTGGTGGCGCTCTGGGTGGTGCTGGTGCTGCTCGCGCCGAGCTTCGCCTGGTGCGCCGTGCCGCTGATCTACACCGGGCTGCGGGTGCTGCCCGCGAAGGCGGCCATCCCGCTGGTCGGCGCGCTGACCCTGCTGGTGGTGACCGCCGAGGTCCGGCTGCCCGGCGGCGCCGACGCCACCCTCGTCCTGCTGCCGGCCGCGGTGGCCGGACTCGCCACCGGCGTCTTCCTCTTCATGGCCCGGCAGGCCGCCCGGCAGCGCGCGCTGATCGCCGACCTGGTCCGTACCCGGCGCGAACTCGCCGCCACCGAACGGCGCGAGGGCACCCTGGCCGAGCGCGAGCGGCTGGCGATGGAGATCCACGACACCCTGGCGCAGGGCCTGTCGAGCCAGCAGATGCTGCTCCAGGCCGCCGAGCGCACCTGGGACACCCACCCGGCGACCGCCCGCACCCACGTCCGCACCGCCGCCTCGGTGGCCGCCCGGAACCTGGCCGAGGCCCGCCGCTTCGTCCACGACCTCGCCCCTGCGGAGCTGTCCGACGGCCGCACCCTCGACCGGGCGCTGCGGGCGCTGGCCGAGCGGGAGTCCGCCGAGAGCGGGCTGCCGGTCCGCTTCCACCTGGACGGCGCGCCCGTGCCGCTGCCCGCCGCCGCGCAGGCCGCGCTGCTGCGGATCGCCCAGGGCGCGCTGGCCAACGTCCGCGAGCACGCCGGGGCGTCGGCCGCCGCGATCACGCTGTCCTTCCTCGGCGACCAGGCCGTGCTGGACATCGCCGACGACGGGCAGGGCTTCGACCCGGGCGCGGCCGGGGGCGGTGCGGGTGTCGGCGCCGGGGGCGGGGGCGGCCGTGGGTACGGCCTGCCGGCGATGCGGGCCCGGCTGCGGCAGCTGGGTGGCAGGCTGACCGTGGAGAGCGCGCCCGGCGAGGGCACCGTCGTCTCCGCCGCGATCCCCCTGGACGACCGATGAGCCCGGAACACCGGTCCCCCGAAGCACAGATGAGCCCGGACGAGCGATGACCCTGGAGCACCGATGAGCACGACTCCCGGCCGGACCACTCCCGTCCGGACCGCTCCCGTCCGGCTGCTGGTCTGCGACGACCACGCCGTGGTGCGGGCCGGACTGCTGGCGCTGCTCGCGAGCGCCGGCGACATCGAGGTGGTCGGCGAGGCCAGCACCGGGGAGGAGGCCGTCGCGCTGGCCGCCCGGCTGGCCCCGCAGGTCGTCCTGATGGACCTCCAACTCGGCGACGGCATCGACGGGGTGGAGGCCACCCGGCGGATCACCGCCACCCCGGACGGGCCGCACGTCCTGGTGCTCACCACCTACGACACCGACGCCGACATCACCCGGGCGATCGCCGCCGGCGCGACCGGCTACCTGCTGAAGGCCGAGCGGCCCGAGGAGCTGTTCGCCGCCGTGCACGCGGCCGCGCAGGGCCGCACGGTGCTCTCGCCGCCGGTCGCCTCCCGGGTGATGGCGCAGATGCGGGCACCCTCGCCGCAGCTCACCGAGCGCGAGCTGGACATCCTCGGACAGCTGGCGCAGGGGCTGGGCAACCGGGAGATCGCCCGGGCGCTGTTCATCAGCGAGGCCACGGTGAAGACCCACCTCGGCCGGATCTACGACAAGTTGGGCGTGGACACCCGGTCGGGCGCGGTGGCGGTGGCGAAGGAACGCCGGCTGCTGCGCTGAGCCCGCCCGCTCTCCCCTCCCTCGGCCGCTTCCCCGGCCGCTTCCCCGGCTGCTTCTCCGGCTGCGCTGGGCGCCCGTCCGGTGTCACAGCGTGCTGCCACGATGCTCGGAATGTCGGATTCCACGGCGGCGTCCAGCACTACGTGTCCGCGCCCGGCGTCGGGCGGCTCGGGCGGCGGACACCCCGATGGGACGACAAACCGCTGGTCCCGGGCCTTTCCGACCGCCGCGGAGCACTCCGTCACGATGTGGATGTTTTGTGGATTCCACTATTGACAAACCAACCACGCGGTTTGTTAGTTTGAGATCAACGACGTCCCCGGAGGTGGGGGCTCGCCGGGCCTGTGCGGACCGCTCTCGCCGGAGGGGGGTGTGGCCAGGGGGGAACGGCGGGTTTGCCGGGGTGTCGGGGGGAGCGGCAACGCCGAAGCCGCGCGACGAGGCGGCGTGGAGCGAGTCCGGGGGGGGGGCGAGCCCCACCACCACCCCCCCCAAGACCCCCGCGAACAGCAGAAACCACCCCCCCGCCCCAGACCCCACCGCCCCACCCAGGGC
>NZ_JBHUAL010000248.1:0-13312 GCF_042789775.1 Kitasatospora sp. NPDC056800
CCCGGGAAACTCCGGGAACGGCAGGGCCTCACGGCGTTCCGGCCCGTGTCCGGGCCGGCCGAGGTGTCAGCCCCGGGCGGTGTCAGCCCAGCGCGAGGTTGCGCAGCACCAGCCCGGTGGCCGGCTTCGGCCCGAAGGAGGTGGACTTGCGCGGCATGGTGACGCCCTGCTCGGCCAGCCGTCGCACCACGGACTCCCGGACCGGGTGCAGCAGGACGGCGGTGCCGCCGGTGCGCGCGGCCTCCTGTTCGGCGGCCACGGCGGTGTGCAGGTAGCCGATGTCGTCCGGGCCGTCGGGGACGTGCCAGGTGCGGTCCAGCAGGGTGGCGTGCAGGACGGTGGCGTCCAGGTGGCGCCACTCCTCGGGCCGGCCGTGCGGCACGGTGGCGTCGAGCAGGGACTCCTCGGGCTCGCCGAGCAGCCAGTAGACGCCGTCGCCGCCGGTCAGGACGAAGCCGTTGCCGCCGTGCCGCTTCTGCTCGGCGAGGGCCTGGAGCGCGGCGGACAGCGGCCCGGGGACCTCCTTGACCTTCCACTGGTCGCCGAGCCGCTCCAGCGCCTCGGCCACCGGCAGCCGGTACAGCACGCGGTGGATGGCCCGGACCCGCAGCGGGTAGCGGGCGGTGTCCACCAGGAGCACCATGCCGCGGTCCCAGGGGCTGCGCGGCAGGTGGCGGTGCTCGCGCTGGAGGCGGAGGTACATCTCCCAGCGGTGGTGGCCGTCGGCGATCAGCGCCCGGCAGGTGGCCAGGTCGCGGCTGATCTCGGCGATCTCGGCCGGGGCGGTGACCGCCCAGAGGCGGTGGTGGGTGCCGTCGCTGGTGGCGGTGGAGAGCAGCGGCTCGCGTTCGACCGTCCGCTCGATCACGCCGGAGGCGCCGCCGCCGCCCCGGTAGGTGAGCAGCAGCGGTTCCAGGTTGGCCCGGGTGGTGCGCATCAGGCCGACCCGGTCGGCGACCGGCCGGGGCATCACGTCCTCGTGCGGGAGCACCACGCCGCCCTCGCGGCCGCTCACCGCGAGGGCGCCGATCAGGCCGCGCTGGAGCAGCTCGGGGGAGTCGGCGGTGGCCGGGAGCCGCTGCTCGTAGACGTAGATCGCGGGCTCGGGGTCGGCGGCCAGGACGCCCTCGCGCTGCCAGGCGGCCAGCAGCCGGGCGGCGTGCCGGTAGCGGGTGTCGCGGTCGGGGCGGTCGCCGGCGTCCTCGGGCTCGGGCCTGGGCAGGATCAGCCGGACCACGTTGTGCGGGTCGGCGGTCTCCAGGTCGAGCCGGCGGCCCGGGTCCACGACGTCGTACGGCGGGGACGTCACGGCGGCCAGGGTGCCGACCCGGTCGGGGACGTAGCGCAGGCCGCGGAAGGGGGACAGGGACAGGCCGGCGGTGGCGACGTGCCCGGGATCGCCGGGGCCGCCCTCGGGAGTCTCGACTCCGTCTTCTGCACTGGGTGTGCTCATTCTGGGCATCGTAACCGGGTACGCGTTGTTGAGAGATCGGAATACCCGTGCCGATCTGTGGGGCGGGTGTGCGACCGAGGGCGAGGTACGGCATGGACGACGGGCAGGAACGGGTGGACGGCGGCGGCCCGGCCGAGTCGGGCGGGCCGGTCGGTGCCACCCGCGGGGACGCTCCGGCCGACGGCGTGCCAGGCGACGGTTCGACGGCCGGTGCGGTGCCGGTCGGTTCGGAGGCGGGTCCGGAGACCGGTGTGGAGTCCGGCGCGGTGCCGGTCGGCGGGGTGCCGCGGCAGAGCCGCTCCGGGGAGCCCACCGGGGACGTCTACGACTGGTTCCGCCGGGGTGCCCAGCTGCTGGCGCAGGGGCATCCGGCGGCCGCCGAGCAGCTGCTCGCCCGGGCGGTGGCGGCCGAGCCGCACTCGCGCAGCATCCGGGAGGCGCTGGCGCGGGCCCAGTTCGACGCGGGCTCGTACGCGGCGGCGCTGGCGAACTTCCGTGCCGTGGCGCTCGCCGATCCGGCGGACGACTACGCTCAGTTCGGATGGGGCGTCTCGGCGGCCCGGCTGGGCGACTTCGAGACCTCCGCCGAGCACCTGGCGCTGGCCGTGGCGATGCGGCCGGAGTCCGACCACTACCGGCAGGCGTTGCGGCAGACCAGGGCGACCCTGGCGGCCCGCGCCGGGGCGTACGGCCCGCTGCTGCCGGGAGCCCCCGGGTACGTGGAGCCCCCGGCGGGCGCCGAGGGCCCGGCCGGCGGAACGGCGGGCACCGCCGGTGCCGACGGCGCCGCCTGACCGGTGGGCGCCGCGACCCGGCCGGACGCGGTACGAGGCGCCGGGCCGGAGGCCGTACCTGACACCCTGACGCACGAGGACGTGCGACACGGACGACGCAGTGAACGACGACGCAGTGAATGAGGTAGCGCAGCCATGACCGAGACGGCCACCCCCGTGCGACGGACCGCCCCCGGAGGCAGCGAGCGGCCACTGACCGACGCGTACGACACCGCGCTGCTCGACCTGGACGGCGTGGTCTACGCCGGCGCGCACGCGATCGAGCACGCGGTGGACGCCCTGGACGCGGCCCGGACGGCCGGGATGCGGCTCGCGTACGTGACCAACAACGCCTCCCGCCCGCCGCGGGTGGTCGCCGAGCACCTGACCGAGCTGGGCGTCCCGGCCGAGCCGGCCGACGTGATCAACTCGGCCCAGGCCGCCGCCCGGCTGGTCGCCGAGAAGGTGCCGGCCGGCTCGAAGGTGCTGGTCGTGGGCGGTCTCGGGCTGGAGGAGGCGCTGGCCGAGCTGGGGCTGGTCGCGGTCCGCTCGCTGGCCGACGGGCCGCTCGCGGTGGTCCAGGGCTTCGACCCCTCGGTGGGGTGGACGGACCTCGCGGAGGCCGCGTACGCGGTGCAGAGCGGCCTGCCCTGGGTGGCGTCCAACCTGGACCTGACGGTGCCGAGGGCCCGCGGCATCGCGCCCGGCAACGGCACCCTGGTGGCGGCCGTGCGGGCGGCGACCGGGGTGGAGCCGGAGGTGGCGGGCAAGCCGCTGCCGCCGATGCACCGGGAGACCGTGCTGCGCACCGGCGCGGAGCGGCCGCTGGTGGTCGGGGACCGGCTGGACACCGACATCGAGGGCGCGTTCAACGGCGGGGTGGACAGCCTGCTGGTGTTCACCGGCGTGACCACCCCGGAGCTGCTGCTGGCGGCCCCGGTCGAGCACCGGCCGACCTACCTGGCGGCGGACCTGCGCGGACTGCTCGTCCCGCACCCGGCGGTGACGCCGGTGGACGGCGGCTTCGGGTGCGGCGGCTGGGTCGCGGGCGTCGAGGCCGGGGTGCTGCGGCTGTCCGGGGCCGGGGACCGCTGGGACGGCCTGCGGGCGCTGTGCGCGGCCGCGTGGACGGTGCTGGACGCGGGCGGCGCGCCGGTGGACGGCCGGAAGGCGCTGGCCGACCTGGGGTTCTGAGGACGGTCCGGCGGTCGGCGGATACGGCGGCCGGGGTCAGAGCAGGGTGCGCAGCCGCAGCAGGTCGCGGAAGCCCGCCTCCAGCCTGACCCGGCCGCTCGCCCACGCGGAGGCGAAGTTGAGCCGCCCGCCGACCAGCGCGACCAGGTCGTCGCTGCT
Organism: Kitasatospora sp. NPDC056800; assembly: GCF_042789775.1. NCBI lineage: Bacteria > Bacillati > Actinomycetota > Actinomycetes > Kitasatosporales > Streptomycetaceae > Kitasatospora > Kitasatospora sp. NPDC056800. The sequence continues at coordinate 3,580 of NZ_JBHUAL010000248.1, forward strand.
CATGGTGAGCCGGATCTCCGCCTTCCCGGCCGGGGCGCCGGGGGCCACCACCACGTCCTGGATCCGGCCGTCGCGCAGCCGCCCGGTGAAGGTCAGGTCGAGGTCGGTGATCCGGCAGCTGAGCGAGCGGTTGAGGGCCGCGGCCTTGCGGACGTCGCCGGTGGACTTCGTCATGTTCCGGCTGAGCTGCTCCAGCGCCTCCCGGCACTCCTCGGCGTTCGCCACGGGCCGGCTCCCTCCCCCGGTCACTACGGTGCTGACTGCGGGCCACGGTACCTCAGGAGGGTTTTGGCGGTAGCGTCGTCGGTGGGGTGCCCGGAACGGCGCCCGGGTACTGAGGGCGACGGAGCGACGCCCAGAGGCGATTGGGAGGCACCCGGATGCTGCCGAGGACGGTTCGGGGAGTGGTGGAGACCGCCGCCGGAGTGGTCGAGGAGGTCGGCAAGCTGGTCGTCGGGACGGCGAGCTCGATCCTGGAGAAGGCCGGGGTCGACGTCGCCGGGGTCGAGCGCAGGCTGGGCGGCCAGTTCCCGCCGTCGGTGGAGACCCTGCAGACCCTCGCCGGGGAGGCGGTCACCGCCGGGCGGGCCGGGGTGGACCTGGCCGTCGGCGTGGCGCGCAACGAGGCGGAGAAGGTCTTCGAGAAGGTCGGCGACCAGGTGACCAAGGTCGGCGTGGTGCTGGCATACCTGGAGACCAAGCTGCGCGAGGTCGAGGAGGAGGCCCCGGCGGCCGCGTCCGGGCCGGGGGCGTACGGGGCCGAGGAGCCGGTGCCGGCGCCGCGGGCCGGCGACCTCTTCGGGCGCGGCTGGGAGGCCGAGGAGGAGCGGTCGGCCGCCCGGACGGTGGGTGAGCCGATAGTCGCCGAGCGGGTGGAGGTGGACGAGCCGGTCGAGGTCGACCCGCCGGTCCCGCCCGTTTCGTCCGTCCCGCGGGTGTCCGCGGTCGCCCCGGCCCCGCGGGAGGAGCCCGCGGCGGAGGAGAGCACCGCCGGGAAGAGCTCCGCTGGGAAGGCCGCCGCCGAGAAGAGCACGGCGAAGAAGGCCACCCCGGCGAAGAAGACGCCGGCGAAGAAGACATCGGCCAAGAAGACGTCGGCCAAGACGACTCAGGCAGGGAAGGCCGCCGCGAAGCGGACGACGACCGTCAAGAAGTCCGCCACCCCCCGGCAGACCGAGGCCGGAACCGAGCCCGGGACGCCCGCGAAGCGTGCGGCGACCAGGAAGACCACCGTCCGCAAGGCCACCAGCACGAAGAAGCCCGGCGACCCGAAGAAGTCCGACGACGCGAAGAAGCCCGATGCCCGAGACGAGTGAACCGCCCCGGTCCGTCCGGCACGCCGGGCCGCCGGCACCGCTCGACGCGGTGCTCCCCGCCGAGCTGCTCGGCATCGAGCTGCTCCCCACCGGCCACCCCAGGGTGGACGCCGGACTGGCCCGGCTGGAGGCCCTGGACGGGGTCCCCGCCGAGGCACACGTCGCAGTGTACGAAGATGTTCACCAGCGGCTCGTCGACACACTGGCCGCGCTCGACCAGGAATGACCCGCAGGATCCGTAGGAGCTGAAACACCAGTGGCAGTGGCACGACGTCGACTCGACGCGGAATTGGTCCGCCGCAAGCTGGCCCGATCGCGTGAGCACGCGTCCGAGCTGATCGCCGCCGGCCGGGTGACGGTCGGCGGCGCCACCGCGACCAAGCCGGCCACCCAGGTGGAGACCTCGGCGGCGGTCGTGGTGGCGAAGGACGAGAACGACCCCGACTACGTCTCGCGCGGCGGCCACAAGCTCGCCGGCGCGTTCGCGGCCTTCGTGCCACAGGGCCTGGTCGTCGAGGGCCGCCGGGCGCTGGACGCGGGCGCGTCCACCGGCGGGTTCACCGACGTGCTGCTGCGGGCCGGGGCCGCGCACGTGCTGGCGGTGGACGTCGGCTACGGACAGCTCGCCTGGTCGCTGCAGAGCGACGAGCGGGTCACCGTGATGGACCGCACCAATGTGCGCGAGCTGACGCCGGAGCTGATCGGCGGCACCCGGGTCGACCTGGTGGTGGGCGACCTGTCGTTCATCTCGCTCGGCCTGGTGCTCCCGGCTCTCGCCTCCTGCGCGGCCGAGGACGCGGACCTGGTGCTGATGGTCAAGCCCCAGTTCGAGATCGGCAAGGAGCGGCTGGGCAGCGGCGGGGTGGTGCGCAGCCCGCAGCTGCGCGCCGAGATGGTGCGCCAGGTCGCGGGGCAGGCGTGGGAGCTCGGGCTGGGCGTGCGCGCGGTCACCGCGAGCCCCCTGCCGGGGCCGTCCGGCAACGTCGAGTACTTCCTCTGGCTGCGCCGTGACGCTCCGCGGCTGGACCCCGCGGACGCGGACCGGGCCGTGGCGGAGGGGCCCCGGTAGGGTGCCTTGCGAGCGTCCGGCCCGTCATGTCGTATGGCGCGGCCGCCCCGGGACCAAGGGCGACCCGGCAGGCGTTAGGGAGAGGGCAGCGGCATGAGCGATGAAGAACGTACGGTCTTCCTGATCGCGCACACCGGCCGGGAGACGGCGCTGCGCAGCGTCGAGGCCCTGGTGCACGGGCTGCTGAAGGTGGGGCTCCGGATCAGACTGCTGGAAGCCGAGGCGGTGGACCTGGACCTGCCGGAGGGCGTCGAGAAGGTCACCGAGGGCCCCGGGGCGGCGGACGGCTGCGAGCTGATCCTGGTGGCCGGCGGGGACGGGACGCTGCTGCGCGGGGCGGAGCTGGCGCGCTCCCACGGGCTGCCGATGCTCGGGATCAACCTGGGCCGGGTGGGCTTCCTCGCCGAGGCCGAGCGGGACGACCTGGCCGTGGTCGTCGAGCGGGTGGTCGACGCCGACTACGAGGTCGAGGAGCGGATGACGATCGACGTCATCGTCCGCACCAACGGCGACGTGGTGCACGAGGACTGGGCGCTGAACGAGGCCTCGATCGAGAAGGCGTCCCGGGAGCGGATGCTGGAGGTGGTGACCGAGGTGGACGGCCGTCCGGTCTCCAACTTCGGCTGCGACGGCGTGGTGTGCGCGACGCCGACCGGGTCCACCGCGTACGCGTTCTCCGGCGGCGGGCCGGTGGTGTGGCCGGAGGTGGAGGCGCTGCTGATGGTGCCGATCTCCGCGCACGCGCTGTTCGCCCGCCCGCTGGTGACCTCGCCGGAGTCGGTGCTGGCGGTCGAGGTGCAGCCCAAGACCCCGCACGGGGTGCTCTGGTGCGACGGGCGGCGTTCGGTCGAACTGCCCGCCGGGGCGCGGGTGGAGGTCCGCCGGGGCCGGACGCCGGTGCGGCTGGCCAGACTGCACCGGGCGCCGTTCACCGACCGGCTGGTGGCCAAGTTCGCGCTGCCGGTGACGGGTTGGCGCGGCCGGGCCGACCACCAGTAGCCGCGGTCGGCTGCGGTACGGCCGACCGCGGCCCGTACGGACGCGGTTCGTCCGACTGCGGCACGGCCGGTCGCGGCCCGCGCGAACGCGCCAAAGTTCCCGCGCGCCAAGGGACTTGCCCCGCCGGGCGGCCGTCAGACCGCCAGCGGCTGGGACTCGTCCGCCGGTTCGAGGCGTCCGCCGGCCGCCGCCTGGGCGGCCAGGTCGGCGAGGCGTTCGACGGCGGCGGGGACGGTCGCGGCGGGCACGGTGACCGGGAGGCGGATGTGGTGCTCGAAGGCGCCGTCCGAACCGAAGCGATTGCCGGAGGCGATCCGCACCCCGCTGCGCTCCCCGGCCCGGGCCAGCGCCGCGCCGGACAGGCCGTCCGTGGAGACCCACAGTGAGAGCCCGCCCGACGGCATGGTGAAGCTCCACCCGGGCAGCCGTTCGGGCAGGGCGGCGGCGAAGGCCCGCGCGGTGGCCCGCAGCCGGGTCAGCTGGTGCTCCCGCACGTCGGGCAGCGGATCGCCCAGCAGCTCGGCGGCGATCAGCTGGTCCAGCACCGGGGTGCCGACGTCGCTGTAGACCCGCTCGGTGGCCAGCCGGCGTACCAGCGCGGGCGCGGCCCGGACCCAGCCGATCCGCAGGCCGCCCCAGAGCAGCTTGCCCGCCGAGCCGACGGTGACCACCTGGGCGGCGCGGTCCAGGGCCGCCGTCGGGCGCGGCAGCGGCGTGGACGGCGGTACGCCCCAGCCGAGTTCGGCGGTGGTCTCGTCGGCCAGCACGATGCTCCCGGCGGCCCTGGCGGCGGCCAGCAGTTCGCGGCGCTGCTCCTCGTCGATCAGCGCGCCGGTCGGGTTGTGGAAGTCCGGGATCACGTACGCGACCCGGGGGCCGGCCCCGCGCAGCACTCGCCGCCACTCGTCGAGGTCCCAGGTGGGCCGCGGCGTCCAGGTGTACGGCACCGGGACCAGGCGGGCGCCGGCCAGCCGCAGCGCCTGCAGGGTGTGGGCGTAGCTGGGCGCCTCGACGGCGACCCGGTCGCCGCGGCCGACCAGCGCCCGCTGGAGCAGGTGCAGGCCGCCCATCGCGCCGGTGGTGATCAGGATCTGGTCGGGGGTGGTGGGCAGTCCGCGCTCGGTGAAGCGGCGGGCGACGGCCTCGCGCAGCACCGGGACGCCGGTGGGGTAGTGGCCGTGCCCGGCGGCGTAGTACGGCAGCTGTTCGACGGCCCGGGCGGCGGCCTGGCCGACCCAGGGCTGGGGGGCGGGCGGGGCGGCGACGCCGAGGTCGAGGATGCGGCCCTGCTCGTCCGGCGGGACGGGGTGCAGGGCCTCACCGGGCGGCGGGGCGCCCTCGGGCAGGGCGGTCCAGCTGCCCGCGCCGCGCCGGCTGCGCAGGTAGCCGTCGCCGCGCAGGGTCTCGTACGCGGTGGCGACGGTGGTGCGGCTCATCGCCAGTGCGGTGGCCAGCTCGCGTTCGGCGGGCAGCCGGGCGCCGACCGGCAGCCGGCCCTCGGTGACCAGCAGCCGGATCTGTCCGGCCAGGGTGCGGTAGGCGGGGCGGCGGGCGGCGGCCGGCTCGGGGAGCCGGGCGGTGGTGAGCAGCCGCGCGAGTGCGGGCGGGGTGACGGTGGTGTGCCAGTCGACCATGGCTGAAAAGTCCACTTGCTCGGGATTGGCCCTGGAGCGGGCAGCTTTGGACTGGCCATCATGGCAGGGCGGCCATGCCGGCCGCCACCACCGGGCGCCCCGGTGGTGCAGCACCACCGCAGGAGCAGGCCTTGGCCACCACGACCACACCAGGATCAGCCACCCCCACCAGACCCGGACCGGCCGCCGGGCGGACGCTCGCCGTCCGGGTGTTCGGCGACACCCACGCCCTCGGCCGCCGGATACCGCAGCTGTTCGTCGGCCTCGCCCTGTACGGCGTGAGCATGGCGCTGATGCTCCGCGCCGGCCTCGGCCTCGACCCCTGGGACGTCCTGCACCAGGGCCTGCAGCGCACCATCGGCCTCTCCGTCGGCACCTGGGTGACGATCTGCGGCGCCCTCGTCCTGCTGCTGTGGATCCCGCTGCGCCAGCGCCCGGGCCTGGGCACCGTCGCCAACGTGCTGGTGATCGGCGCGGCCATGGACCTCACCCTGCGGGTCGTCGACGGCCCCGGCGCCCTGCCCGCCAGGATCGCGCTGACGGCCGCGGCGATCGCCCTCAACGGGCTGGCCAGCGGCCTCTACATCGGCGCCCGGCTCGGCCCCGGCCCGCGCGACGGCCTGATGACCGGCCTGCACCGGCGCACCGGCCGCTCGCTGCGGCTGATCCGCACCGGCATCGAGGTGACGGTCCTCACCGCCGGGCTGCTGCTCGGCGGCACCGCCGGGGCCGGCACCGTCGCGTACGCGCTGGCCATCGGCCCGCTGGTGCAGCTCCTGCTGCCCTGGTGCACCGTCCCGGTGCCCGCCGAGGACGCCCGGAAGGGATGAACTTCCGGGCACGGAGTTGCCGCGCGCCGTTGTCGCTCGTCGCGCGCCGGGGGCGGAACCTCGTAAGGTCGTCTCCGTGTTGGACGAGATGCGGATACGGGATCTTGGGGTCATCGACGACGCGGTGGTCGAACTCGCCCCCGGCTTCACCGCCGTGACCGGTGAGACCGGCGCCGGGAAGACCATGGTCGTGACCAGCCTCGGCCTGCTGCTGGGGGGACGCGCCGACCCGGGCCTGGTGCGCAACGGCACCGGACGCGCCGTCGTGGAGGGCCGCCTGGAGCTGCCCCCCGGCTCCCCGGCGGCGGTCCGCGCGCTCGAGGCCGGGGCCGAACTGGACGACGGCGCGCTGCTGATCAGCCGGACCGTCTCCGCCGAGGGCCGCTCCCGGGCGCACGTCGGCGGCCGGTCCGTCCCGGTCGGGCTGCTCGCCGAACTCGGCGAGGACCTGATCGCCGTGCACGGCCAGACCGACCAGCAGCGCCTGCTGCGCCCGGCCCGCCAGCGCGGCGCGCTGGACCGGTACGCGGGCGCCTCGGTGGCCGGGCCGCTGGCCCGCTACCGGGAGACCTACCGCGTCCTGCGCGAGGTCTCCGCGACCCTGGAGGAGCTGACCACCCGGGCCCGCGAGCGCGCCCAGGAGGCCGACCTGCTGCGCTTCGGCCTGGACGAGATCGCCGCCGCCGAGCCGGTGGCCGGCGAGGACGCCGAGCTGGCCGCCGAGGCCGAGCGGCTCGGCCACGCCGACGCGCTGTCCTCCGCCGCGACCCTCGCCCACGCGGCCCTGGCCGGCGACCCGGTCGACCCGGAGGCGCTGGACGCGGGCACCCTGCTCGCCCAGTCCCGCCGGGCCCTGGACGCGGTGCGCCACCACGACGAGCGGCTGGCCGCCCTGGCCGACCGCCTCAACGAGGTCGGCTACCTGCTCGCCGACGTGGCCGGCGACCTGGCCGGCTACGCGGACGACCTGGACGCCGACCCGGTGCGCCTGGCCGCCGTTGAGGACCGCCGGGCCGTCCTGGCCCAGCTGCTGCGCAAGTACGGCGGCGAGGAGAACTCGCTCGCCGAGGTGATCGCCTGGGCCGAGGCCAGCGCGGTGCGGCTCGCCGAGCTCGACGGCGACGACGACCGGATCGACGAGCTCGGCGCCCGGGAGAGCGAGCTGCGGGCCGAGCTGGCCGAGCTGGCCGCCGAGGTGTCGCAGGCCCGGTACGCCGCGGCCGGGCGGTTCGCCGACGCGGTCTCCGCCGAACTCGCCGAACTGGCCATGCCGCACGCCCGGGTGACCTTCGCGATCGGCCAGGTCGACGACCTGGCCGGGATCGAGGTCGGCGGGCGCACCGTCGCGTACGGGCCGCACGGCGTGGACGAGGTCGAGGTGCTGCTCGCCCCGCACCCCGGCGCCCAGCCGCGCCCGATCGCCAAGGGCGCCTCCGGCGGTGAGCTGTCGCGCGTGATGCTCGCCGTCGAGGTGGTCTTCGCGGGCGCCGACCCCGTCCCCACCTACCTGTTCGACGAGGTGGACGCGGGCGTCGGCGGCAAGGCGGCGGTCGAGATCGGCCGCCGGCTGGCCAAGCTCGCCGAGTCCGCCCAGGTCGTGGTGGTCACCCACCTCCCGCAGGTCGCCGCGTTCGCCGACCGGCACCTGGTGGTGGAGAAGACCAACGACGGCACCGTGACCCGCAGCGGTGTCAAGGTGCTGAACGACGAGGAGCGGGTGCGCGAACTCTCCCGGATGCTGGCCGGCCTGGAGGACTCGGAACTGGGCCGCGCCCACGCCGAGGAACTGCTGGCCGCGGCCCGGGCCCCGCGCCGCCGCTAGCCGGGGCCGGCGGCCCCCCGGACGTCGGCGACGCGCCCCCGTGGCGCCGACTGTCCAAGAGGGCCGCCGACCTGGCATCGTGGCGGCTGGACACTGGCTTCCCAGCCCCGAGCGCCGCCGGGCGGGCAATCCTCGCGAAGCGGCGCGCGAACCTGATCGAGTCGGATGCGAGACGACGTGGACCATTCCGCCGCCCGGGCCACCGCGGCCGTCCCTGAACCGGGGCAGCTGCACGTGGTACTCGTCCTGGCCGCCAGCACCGGCGGCATCGGTGCGCACGTGCGCTCCCTGGCCCAGGGCCTGGTCGCACACGGGGTGAACGTCACGGTCTGCGCGCCGGCCGGCACGGACGCGCTGTTCGGCTTCTCCCGTACGGGCGCCAGGTTCCACACCGTCGACATCACCCCCACCGCGGGAGCCCGCAGCGACGCCACCGCGATCGGCGAGCTGCGCCGGGCCTTCACCGGCGCCGACGTGGTGCACGCCCACGGGCTGCGCGCCGGGCTGCTGTCCGACCTGGCGCTGCGCACCGCGGGCCGCTTCCCGGGCCTGCGCCCCGAGACCCCGCTGGTGGTCACCTCGCACCACGCGCTGCTGGCCACCGGCATGGAGCGCCGGCTGCAGCGGCTGATGGAGCGCCGGGTGGCGCGCGCCGCCGACCTGGTCCTCGGCGCCTCCTCCGACCTGGTCGCCCGGGCCCGCGAACTGGGCGCCACCGACGCCCGACTGGGCCCGGTCGCGGCGCCGCCGATGCCCGAGGGCCTGCTCGGCCGCGCCGAGGCGCGCGCCGCGCTGCTCGGCGACGGCCCGGACCGTCCGCTGGTGCTGGCGGTCGGCCGGCTCGTCCCGCAGAAGGCCTTCGGGCTGCTGCTGGACGCCACCCGGGAGCTGTCCGCGCTGGACCCGGAGCCGCTCGTGCTGCTCGCCGGGGACGGCCCGGAGGCGGGCGCGCTGCGCGAGCGGGCGGCCGCGGAGAAGCTGCCGGTGCGGCTGCTCGGCTACCGGACGGACGTGCCCGACCTGCTGGCCGCCGCCGACGTGGTGGTGGTCCCCAGCCGCTGGGAGGCCCGCTCGCTGGTGGTGCAGGAGGCGATGCGGGCCGGCGTGCCGGTGGTCGCCACCGCCGTCGGCGGCATCCCCGAACTGGTCGGGGACGCCGCCGAGCTGGTGCCTCCCGGCGACCCGGCGGCGCTCGGCCGCGCGGTGCGCGCCCTGCTGGCCGACCCGGCCCGCCGCGAGCGGCAGGTGGCGGCCGGCCGGCAGCAGGCCGACACCTGGCCGGACGAGGCCGCCACCGTCGCCCAGGTGCTCAGCACCTACGACGAGCTGGTGCAGCGGGGCTAGGTCCGCTCCTAGACCGTGGCCCGCTCGGCCCGGTCGGTGGCCGGCCCGTCCGGCTGGGCGGACAGGTACGCCGCGCCGCAGGCGGTCAGCCGCAGGGCGGTGTCGATCAGCGGGACGTGGCTGAAGGCCTGCGGGAAGTTGCCGACCTGGCGCTTGAGGCGCGGGTCCCACTCCTCGGCGAGCAGGCCGACGTCGTTGCGCAGCGCGAGCAGCCGGTCGAACAGCTCGCGGGCCTCCTGGACCCGGCCGATCATGGCGAGGTCGTCGGCCAGCCAGAACGAGCAGGCCAGGAAGGCGCCCTCGTGGCCGGAGAGGCCGTCCACGTTGTTGCCCGACTCGTCGTGGGTGGGGTAGCGCAGCACGAAGCCGTCCTCGGTGGACAGTTCGCGCTGGATGGCCTCGATGGTGCCGATGACGCGCTTGTCGTCGGCGGGCAGGAAGCCGACCTGGGGGATCAGCAGCAGCGAGGCGTCCAGCTCCTTGCCGCCGTAGTACTGGGTGAAGGTGTTGCGCTCCGGGTCGTAGCCCTTCTCGCAGACGTCGGCGTGGATGGTGTCGCGCAGCGCGCGCCAGCGTTCCAGGTGGCCGCCGGTGGGCTCGTCCTCGGGGGTCTGCTCCAGGAGCTTGATGGTGCGGTCGACGGCGACCCAGGCCATGACCTTGGAGTGGACGAAGTGGCGGCGGGGGCCGCGGACCTCCCAGATGCCCTCGTCGGGGTT
>NZ_JBHUAL010000249.1:0-13227 GCF_042789775.1 Kitasatospora sp. NPDC056800
GGCGTTGGCGGCGAGCTCCACTGGGGCCCTTCCTGGGGGGTGGGTACCGGGCTGACGGCCTCCAGCCTTTTCCCCGGGCGGGCAAAACGCCGGCGCCCGGCTGGCGTGACCTGCCGGGCGCCGGGCGTACGGGCTCAGAGCACCTTGGAGAGGAAGGCCCTGGTGCGCTCGTGCTGCGGGTCGGTGAGCACCTCGCGGGGGTTGCCGGACTCGACCACCACCCCGCCGTCCATGAACACCAGCGCGTCGCCGACCTCGCGGGCGAAGCCCATCTCGTGGGTGACGACCACCATGGTCATGCCCTCCTCGGCGAGGCCGCGCATGACGTCGAGGACGTCGCCGACCAGCTCCGGGTCGAGCGCGGAGGTCGGCTCGTCGAAGAGCATCAGCTTGGGCTTCATGGCCAGCGCGCGGGCGATCGCCACGCGCTGCTGCTGGCCGCCGGAGAGCTGCGAGGGGTAGTTCTTCGCCTTGTCGGCGAGGCCGACCCGCTCCAGCAGGGCCATCCCGCGCTCGCGGGCGTCGGCCCGGCTCTCGCCCTTGACCTGGACCGGCGCCTCCATGACGTTCTCGACGGCGGTCATGTGCGGGAACAGGTTGAAGCGCTGGAAGACCATGCCGATGTCGCGCCGTTTGAGGGCGACCTCGCGGTCCCTGAGCTCGTGCAGCCGGTCGCCCTTCTGCCGGTAGCCGACCAGCTCGCCGTCCACCCAGAGGCGGCCGCCGTTGATCTTCTCCAGGTGGTTGATGCACCGCAGGAAGGTCGACTTGCCGGAGCCGGACGGGCCGATCAGGCAGAACACCTCGCCCTGCCTGACCTCCAGGTCGATGCCCTTGAGCACCTCGACCAGGCCGTACGACTTGTGCACGTTCTCGGCGCGGACCATCGGCTCGCCGGATGCGCCGCCGGCGGGGGACTTGGTCGGATCGGTCATACGTGACCACCTCCCTCGAGCCCCGGGACGACGTCGGCGGTCGTCCTGGGGGCGGGCTTCCCGGCGAACAGCCTCCGCAGCCGCTGCAGCGGGGTGGGCGGGAGGGTGCGGTTGGAACCTCGGGCGTAGTGGCGCTCGATGTAGTACTGGCCGATGGTCAGCACCGAGGTGAAGAACAGGTACCAGAGGCTGACCACGATCAGCAGCGGGATGTTCTGGTAGTTCCGGGAGTAGATGACCTGGCCGGCCCGGAAGATCTCCTCCAGGGAGATCACGGAGACCAGCGAGGTGGTCTTGAGCATCGAGATGGTCTCGTTGCCGGTCGGCGGGATGATCACCCGCATGGCCTGTGGCAGGACGATCCGGCGCATGGTCTGGAACCGGCTCATGCCGAGCGCGTGCGCGGCCTCGGTCTGGCCCTCGTCCACCGACTGGATGCCGCCGCGGACGATCTCCGCCATGTAGGCGGCCTCGTTGAGGCCGAGGCCCAGCAGCGCGGCGACGAAGGTCGGGATCAGCACGTTGGTCTGCTCGGACCAGAACTCCGGCCCCCACGGGACGCCGATCGACAGCTTGGCCCAGATCAGGCCGAGGAAGTTCCAGAACACCAGCTGCACCAGCACCGGGGTGCCGCGGAAGATCCAGATGTAGACCCACGCGACGCCGGCCAGCAGCGGGTTCGGGGACAGGCGCATCACCGCGAGGACGATGCCGCCGACCACACCCATGAGCATGGCGAGCACGGTCAGTTCCAGCGTCACCAGCAGGCCGTGCATGATGCTGTCGTGGAACAGGTACTGACCGACGATGTCCCACTTGAAAGCGGGGTTGGTGAAGAGGGCGCTCACCAGCATCGCCGCGAGTACGGCGATGACGACGGCGCCGGCCCAGCGTCCGGGGTGGCGGACGGGGACGGCCTTGATGGTCTCGGGCCGGCCCTGCTCCGCCGTCCCCTTGTCCAAAGAGTTCACGGTGTGGCCTCGGGGGAGAAGATGGAGCGGACGAGGGTCAGCTGACCGCGCCGTTGACGGTCGAGGTGGTGATGGCGCCGGACTCGACCCCCCACTTGGCGAGGATCTGCTTGTAGGTGCCGTCGTCGATCAGCGACTGGACGGCCCCCTGGACGGCCGGGGTGAGCTTGGAGCCCTTGGCCAGCGCGACGCCGTAGGGGGCCACGCCGTAGGTCTCGCCGACCTTCTCCAGCTGGCCGCCGGACTGCTTGATCGCGTAGTCGACGACCTGGGAGTCGGCCATCATCGCCTGGTCGCGCCCGGAGACCACGGCGTTGGTGACGTCCGTCTGGAGGTCGAACTTGTCGCCGCCGTTCTGGACGCCCGGCTTGCCGGCCTTGGCGCAGTCCGGGTCGCGGGTGTCCTTGATCTCGTCGGCCTGGGTGGTGCCGGTCTGGACGGCGACCTTCTTGCCGCAGAGGTCCTTCGGGTCGATCTTCTCCGGGTTGCCCTTCTTCACCGCGACGGCGCTGCCGGAGTTGAAGTAGGTGACCATGTCGACGATCTGCTCGCGCTCCTTGTTGTCCGTGAAGGACGACATGCCGAGCTGGAACTTGTTCGACTGGATGCCGGGGATGATCGCGGTGAAGCCGGAGTCCTGGACCTCGGCCTTCAGCCCGAGCTTGGCGGCGATGGCGTTGGCCAGGTCGACGTCCATGCCGATGACCTTGCCGCTGTCGTCCTTGAACTCGTCCGGCGCGTACGAGGCGTCGGCGCCGACCAGGAGCTTGCCGGCGGCCTTGACGTCGTCCGGGACGAGCCCGGCCAGCTTGGGGTCGGCCTTGACCTCGTTGACGGTCGCGGAGGCGTTGGGGGCGCCGCCGCTCTCGCTCTTGCTGCTGCTGCAACCGGTCAGCACCAGGGAGACCGAGGCGGCGACCACACCGGCTGCGAAGAGCCGGCTGCGCTGGGTACGGGTGGTCATGAGGGGGATCTCCATCCTGGGGGAGAGAGGTCGGGCGGAGCGCGCCGCGGGAGCGGCGCACCGGAACGGCGAGCCGCGCGGCTCGGTACGGGTGCGTGTCGCCGTACGTCGTCGTACGTGCAGGCCGGGTCGTGCAGTTGCCCGGGCGCGGGGGAGCCGTCCGGGGTTGTACGAGGTACTGCTTCCGCCACCCTCCGCCGAGGTGGACGTTGACCGGACGGCCTCGACCAGTGGCCGGCTCGATCCGAGATGGGGGGAATCCTGCCATCTGATGACAGTCAGGTGGCCCTCATCCAGATCAAAATCGGATAACGAGGGGTCGCGCTGTCCGCTATTCGGACTTATTCCGCGCCCCTGTCACTCTGCGCATAAGTATGCAGATCGGTCCGTGCCGTCCCCGGAGGCCCGCCGCCCCCGCCTCAGATGCCCCCGTTGACCACCGCGTTCTGCGCCGCGCCGGCGCCGACGTTCCACTTGGCCAGGATCTTGTCGTACTCGCCGCTGCGGATCAGCTGGTCGATCGCCCCGGCCAGCACGTCCCGCAGCGGCCCGTCGTCCTTGCGCACCGCGATCCCGTACGGGTTGGAGGTGGACTGCCCGCCGGTCACCTCGAAGCGGGCGCCGCCGTCGGTGGTCTTCGCCGCGTAGGCGGCCACCGGGTAGTCGTTCAGGCCGGCCGCGGCGGCGCCGGAGGCGACCTCGGCCAGCGCCTTGGTGTCGCTGTCCAGCTTGTGCGGGGTCAGCGGGCGGCCGGCCCGGGTGCAGACGCCGACCTGGCGGGTGACGATCTCGTCCTGGGTGGTGCCCTGCTGGAACGCGACGGTCTTGCCGCACAGGTCGTCCAGGCCCCTGATCCCCTTGGGGTTGCCCTTCGGGACGACGATCGAGGTGCCCGCGATGAAGTAGTCCACGAAGTCCACGCCCGGGCCGGTCGGCTTGCCGGTCTCGTCCACCGCGTCCCGGCGCCGGCGGGTGTCGCTGAGCGCGGACATCGCCACGTCGTACTGCTTGGCCTGGAGGTTCGGCACCAGCTTGTCGAAGGGGGTGTCGACGAACTCGACCCGCACGTCGAGGATCCGGCCCAGGGCGGCGGCGAGGTCCGGGTCGAGGCCGGTCGGCTTGCCGTCCGGGCCGCGGAACTCCACCGGGGCGTAGTTGACGTCCATGCCGACCCGCAGCGCGCCGGCCGACCGCTGGGCCTTCGGCAGCTTGCCGCGGAGGTCCTTGACCGGGTCGCCCGGGGCGGCCTGCCCGCCGCCGCAGCCGGTCAGCAGGAGGGCTCCGGCGGCGGCCAGGGCGGCGCCGGCCGGGACCGGACGGAGGGCGTGGCGGACGTGCGGCATGAGGGCGGCTCCTGAGGGAGGGAGGTGGGGCCGCCACGGTGTCGCACGGGTGTACGCGAAATGGCGGACAAGCGATCCTGCCATCCCGCCCTGCCGGGCCCGGCGGCGGGTGTGTCAGAATTCGGTACCGGGTGACCCCCGAACGCTCGAACCAGGCCGACGAGCCCCGACAGGCTCGGGGTGCCCGGGAACGGAAGTCCTCACGCGGCTCCGTATCCGGGGCACCGGATCCCCTTCGGCCTGTGTTCACTCCTGCGGGTGCGCGTGCGCTCATGCCGTTGCCGCCGCCGGAGCCCGGCGCTTCCGACGCCGGGCCCCTGTGACGCGACAGCGCGGCGATGAACCGTACGTGACGAGGACGAAAAGGCATAGGTGCGATGCCTTCCTCCGACCTACGCTCGGCCCGGAAGCACAACGCGGACAACACAGACCCCATACAACCCTCATCCGAGGGCGCCGCCCGACGGCAGCGCCCCGACCCCGACCCCGGGTCCGCTTCGGCGTACCCGGTTTCCGGTTTCCGGACGGGTCGCCCTGCCCGTCGGCCGCGCGTCCTCGCCAGATCAATGACGAAGAGGTCATCGTGGCAGCGGAGATCATTCACAGCAGCACCCAGGACACCGAGGATCCGGTCGACGCGGTCTTCGCGCTCCACCGCGGCGGGAAGATGGAGATCCGGGCGACCGTCCCGGTGCGCGACGCGGACGACCTGTCCCTCGCCTACACCCCCGGTGTCGCCCGGGTCTGCACGGCCATCGCCGAGCAGCCGGAGCTGGTCAACGACTACACCTGGAAGTCCAACACCGTCGCGGTGGTCACCGACGGCACCGCGGTGCTGGGCCTCGGCGACATCGGCCCGCAGGCCTCGCTGCCCGTGATGGAGGGCAAGGCCATCCTGTTCAAGCAGTTCGGCGGCGTGGACGCGGTGCCGATCGCGCTCGACTGCACCGGGGTCGACGAGATCGTCGAGACCGTGGTCCGGCTGGCGCCCTCCTTCGGCGGCGTCAACCTGGAGGACATCTCCGCGCCCCGCTGCTTCGAGATCGAGCGCCGGCTCCAGGAGGCCCTGGACATCCCGGTCTTCCACGACGACCAGCACGGCACCGCGATCGTCACCACCGCGGCCCTGTGGAACGCCGCCAAGGTGACGGGCCGTGAGATCGGCTCGCTGCGGGCCGTCATCTCCGGCGCCGGCGCGGCCGGCATCGCCATCGCCAAGATGCTGGTCGCGGCCGGCATCGGCGACGTGGCCGTCTGCGACCGCAAGGGCGTGGTGTACGAGGGCCGCGGCGACCTCACCGACGTCAAGGCCGAGATCGCCGGGCGGACCAACCGCACCGGTCTCAAGGGCTCGCTGGCCGACGCGATGGCCGGCGCCGACGTGTTCATCGGCGTCTCCGGCGGCACCGTGCCGGAGGAGGTCGTGGCGACCATGGCCGAGGGCGCGTTCGTCTTCGCGATGGCCAACCCCAACCCGGAGATCCACCCCGAGGTCGCCCACAAGTACGCGGCCGTGGTGGCCACCGGCCGCAGCGACTTCCCGAACCAGATCAACAACGTGCTGGCCTTCCCGGGCATCTTCGCGGGCGCCCTCCAGGTCCGCGCCTCCCGGATCACCGAGGGCATGAAGCTGGCCGCCGCCAAGGCGCTGGCCGGCGTCGTGGCCGACGAGCTGACGCCGCAGAAGGTCATCCCCTCGCCGTTCGACGAGCGGGTCGCGCCGGCGGTCACCAAGGCCGTCGCCGAGGCCGCCCGGGCGGAGGGCGTCGCCCGGATCTGACGAGGTGATCGGGGGAGCGCGCCCGCCACGGCGGCCGCTCCCCCGCGTCCCCCCGAGCGCCCGGAGGCGAGCGGGGGAGCAGCAGCCGGGACACGCGTCACACCTCCGCGTGGTTCCCGGCCCCGGCCGTCGCGGCTATCGTCCGGGGCATGTTCGCTGCCTACGCCGCACGTACCGACGCCGCCGACCCGCTGAGCGGGCTGGAGCTGGGCGACCTCCCCGAGCCGCAGGCCCGCCCCGGGTGGAGCGTGGTCACCGTCCGGGCCGCCAGCCTCAACCACCACGACCTGTGGTCGCTGCGCGGGGTCGGCCTGCCCGCCGAGCGGCTGCCGATGATCCTCGGCTGCGACGCCGCCGGCGTCGACGAGCACGGCAACGAGGTGGTCCTGCACTCGGTGATCGGCCAGAGCGGCCACGGGGTCGGCCCGGACGAGCCGCGGTCCATCCTGACCGAGCGCTACCAGGGCACCTTCGCCCAGCGGGTCGCGGTGCCCACCTGGAACCTGCTGCCCAAGCCCGCCGGGCTGAGCTTCGAGCAGGCCGCCTGCCTGCCCACCGCCTGGCTGACGGCCTACCGGATGCTGTTCACCAACGCCGGGGTCAAGCCCGGGGACACCGTCCTGGTGCAGGGGGCGGGCGGCGGCGTGGCGACCGCGCTGATCGTCCTCGGCAAGGCGGCCGGCCTGCGGGTCTGGGTCACCGGCCGGGACGAGGCCAAGCGCGCCCGGGCGGTGGAGCTCGGCGCCGACGCGGCCTTCGAGAGCGGCGCCCGGCTGCCCGAGCGGGTGGACGCGGTGCTGGAGACGGTCGGCGCCGCGACCTGGTCGCACTCGGTGAAGTCGCTGCGCCCGGGCGGCACCATCGTCATCTCGGGGGCCACCTCCGGCACCAACCCGAGCTCCGTCGAGCTGAACCGGATCTTCTTCCTGGAGCTCAGGGTGGTCGGCTCGACCATGGGCACCAAGGAGGAGCTGGCCGGGCTGCTCGCGTTCTGCGCCAACACCGGCGTCCGGCCGGTGATCGACTCGGTGCTGCCGCTGGCCGAGGCCCGGGACGGCTTCGCCCGGCTCGCCGAGGGCGACGTCTTCGGGAAGATCGTCCTCACTCCCTGACGGCACCCCGCTCCTGACGGAGCCCCACTCCTGACGGAGCCCCACTCCCTGGCGTCTGCCCGCGGGCGTGCGGCGGCCCGGTGCCTCTCGTGACGGGGGCACCGGGCCGCAGGAGCCGTTCCGGGCTCAGCCGAGCAGCCGCTTCAGCCGCTCGCCCGCGGCGCCCAGCACCGTACGGGCCTCGGCCAGCGTGTCCGCGTTCACCCCGCCGTCCCGGGCCGCGTCGCGGACCTGGTCGCGGAAGCGGTCGAGCAGCCGCTCCAGCTCGCGGGCCGGGTCCCCGGCCGGGTCGGTGGCGGCCCACGGCGGCAGGTCGGCCGGGGTGTCGGACCCGTCCTTGTCCAGGTCGATCCTGGTCGCGGTGACCCGCTCGGCGGGCTCGGCCGGCGGCTCCTCCGCGCCGTGGCCCCAGCGGGCCGCGTCGGCCAGGCCGGCCAGGCCCTTGGTCAGCTCGGACAGGCCCTCGGCCAGCCCGGTCGGCCAGTCGCCCTTCGCGGCGTGCTCGCGCACCTGCTGCTCGACCCGGCGCTTGATCCGCAGCGCCTCCTGCTGGGCCGCGGTGCGCGAGGCCTTGGCCTGCTCGCGCAGCCGTCGGGCCTCCGCCTCGGCGGCCTTCGCCTTGGCCTTGGCGGCCTTCTCCTGCTCCCGGGCGCGCTTGGCCTGCTCCTTGGCCTGCTGCTTGAACTGGGCGAACTCCTCCTTGGCGCGCTGCCAGGACTCGTTGTCGCCCCAGGGCCCGGCCCACGGGTCGCCGGGCTCGGTGCGCTCCGGCCCGGGCGCCTGCCGGGCGGCGTTCCACAGCTCCTCGCGCAGGTCCTTGGCGCTGTCCCGGACGTCCTCGCGGATCGCCCCGGCGAGCTGCGCCACGGAGTCCCGGATCTCCACCTCCAGCTCGTCCAACTCGACCTGCCGGGCTTCGAGTTCGGCGCGCCCGGCGTCGGTCAGCCGGTACACCTTGCGGCCGCCCTCGGTGCTGTGGGCGACCAGGCCTTCCTGCTCCAGCTTGGCCAGCCGCGGGTAGACCGTCCCGGCCGAGGGGGCGTACAGGCCCTGGAACCGCTCCTCCAGGAGCCGGATCACCTCGTAGCCGTGCCGCGGGGCCTCGTCCAGCAGCTTCAGCAGGTAGAGGCGGAGCCGGCCGTGGCCGAACACAGGGGTCATCTCAGGCCTCCTTGGTGAGGTTCGGGGTGCCCGGGCCGGCCGGGAGCTCCTTGACCACGACCGGGCCGTCCTCCTCCGCCTCGGGGCGGCGCAGCACGGTGACCGCGCCGGAGACGGTGGTGACGTGGAGGCTGCCGCGGCCCTCGCCGAGGCGGCCGGAGATCTTCTTGGCGCCCCAGGTGCTGCTCATCTGGAGCTCCTCGAAGGTGCTGGAGACGTCGCCGCTGGTGGAGCCGGCCTCGACGGTGGCGTCGGCCAGCGAGGGGATCCGGATCACGACGGCGCCGCTGACGGTGTTGACCTTGACGTCGGTCTCGCCGGCCACGTCGAGGTCCAGGGTGACGGCGCCGGTGACGGTGTTGGCCTGGACCCGGTCGGCGGTGCCGGCGATCACGGTGAGCTGCCCGGAGACGGTGTTGACCTTGAGCCGGCCGCCGACCGCGTGGGCGTCCACGTCGCCGGTGACGGTGCCGGCCTCGATCTGGCCGGTGACCCCGGCGAGGGTGGTGTCGCCGTTGGCGCTCTGCACCGAGACGTGCCCGCTGACGCCGCTGACGGTGGTGTCGGCCGACACGGTGCCGACCTTGACCTCGACCTCGGTCGGGACGGTCACCGTCACGGCGGCGATCCGCTTGCGCTTGAAGGAGCCGAAGAGGTCCTTCACCGAGCCGACCGACTTGAGCCGGTCGCCGAACTCGCCCCAGCTGTGGATGTCCTTGTAGGTGACCGTCAGGACGCCGTCCACCAGGGTCACGTGCAGGGGCTCGCCGGCCAGCTCGGTGACCTCCAGGCGGGTCGGGCCGTCGGCCGCCACCACGTTCACCGTGCCCTCGATGGTCCGCACGTGCAGCGCGCGCACCGGCTCGTCGAAGGTGATCCTCTCGGTGCCCTCGACCGTCCACTGGCTCATGTCCGTCGCCTCCCGTTGTCGATCGCGATGTATCGCGTTCTCTTATAAAGACGATATATCGCGTGCTGGCAGAGTCAAGCGCCCCGACCCCCGAACCCGACCCCGATCCGTCCCCGACCCGTCCCCGAGTCCTCCCCTACGAGGCCCCCGGGGTTCCGCACCCTTCCGCACTCCTCCGCACTCCTCCGCGCCCCGGACACGCGGGAGGCCCGGGAGGCGGTTGCCTCCCGGGCCTCATGGCGGCCGTCACCGGGTCACTCGTCGTCCTCGTCGTCGAGCCGCGCCAGCCAGGTGGCCAGCCGCTCGACCGGGACCTCGAAGTCCGGGTTGAGGTCGACGAAGGTGCGCAGCTGCTCGGCCAGCCACCCCAGGGTGACCTCCTCCTCGCCGCGCCGGTTCTCCAGCTCCTCGATGCCTCGGTCGGTGAAGTACACGGTTCGCTCCGGTCCGGTGGGGATTGACCTGGTCAGGATAGTCCGGGCCGGTCGGCCGTCGTACCGGTGGTGGCCCGGCGAACGCCCGCGGCCCCGCCCTCCCGGTGGGGAGGACGGGGCCGCGGGTGTGGAGAGCGTCGGGCTTCGGCTCGTCAGAGCGCGAAGACCTCCTCGACCAGCGCCTGCTGCTCGGCGGCGTGCCGCTTGGCCGAGCCGACCGCCGGGGACGAGGCGGCGGTGCGGGCGACGCGGCGCAGACGGGCGTCGCCGCCGGTGCGGCCGATGACGACCTGGAGGTGGTCGACCAGGTTCATCGCGATGAACGGCCAGGCACCCTGGTTGGCCGGCTCCTCCTGCGCCCAGACGAACTGGACGTTGTCGCCGTAGCGGGCCAGCTCCTCCTGGAGCTCGGCCACCGGCAGCGGGTAGAGCCGTTCGACCCGGACGATCGCGGTGTCGGTGACGCCGCGCTCGGCGCGGGCCGCCGCCAGGTCGTAGTAGAACTTGCCGGCGGTGATGACCACCTTGCGGACCTGCGCCGGGTCGACGGTGGAGTCGCCGATGACCGGGCGGAACGAGCCGGACAGGAACTCCTCCGCCGCACTCGCCGCGGCCTTCAGACGCAGCATCGACTTCGGGGTGAAGACGACCAGCGGCTTGTGGTGCGGGTTGTGCGCCTGCCAGCGCAGCAGGTGGAAGTAGTTCGACGGCAGGGTCGGCATCGCGACCGTCATGTTGTCCTGCGCGCACATCTGCAGGAAACGCTCCGGACGGGCGGACGAGTGGTCCGGTCCCTGGCCCTCGTAGCCGTGCGGCAGCAGCAGGGTGACGCCGGAGTGCTGGCCCCACTTCTGCTCGGCGGAGGCGATGTACTCGTCCACCATGGTCTGCGCGCCGTTGACGAAGTCGCCGAACTGCGCCTCCCACATGACCAGCGCGTTCGGGCGGGTCAGCGAGTAGCCGTACTCGAAGCCCATGGCCGCGTACTCCGACAGCAGGCTGTCGTAGACGGTGTAGCGGGCCTGGTCCTCGGTGAGGTACTGCAGCGGGGTGTAGTCCTCGCCGGTCTTGCGGTCGATCAGGACGGCGTGCCGCTGGCCGAAGGTGCCGCGGCGGCTGTCCTGGCCGGCCAGGCGGACCGGGTGGCCCTCCATCAGCAGCGAGCCGATGGCGAGGGTCTCGCCCATCGCCCAGTCGATGGTGTTGTCCTCGACCGAGGCGGCGCGGCGCTGCAGCTGCGGCAGCAGGCGCGGGTGGACGGTCAGCCAGTCCGGGTGGTTGACCTGCGAGGCGGCGATCCGCTTGACCATCTCCTGGGAGATGCCGGTCTGGATGCTGACCGGGAAGTCGGCCTGCGGCTTGCCGGCGGTGGCGTCGGCCGGTGCCTGGGCCGCGTCGCGGACCTCGGCGAAGACCTTCTCCAGCTGGCCCTGGAAGTCCTGGAGCGCCTGCTCCGCCTCTTCCATGGTGATGTCGCCGCGACCGATCAGGCCCTCGGTGTACAGCTTGCGCACCGAGCGCTTCTTGTCGATCAGGTCGTACATCAGCGGCTGGGTGAACGACGGGTTGTCGGCCTCGTTGTGACCGCGGCGGCGGTAGCAGATGAGGTCGATCACCACGTCCTTGTGGAACGCCTGGCGGAACTCGAAGGCGAGCCGCGCGACGCGGACCACGGCCTCCGGGTCGTCGCCGTTCACGTGGAAGATCGGGGCCTCGATCATGCGGGCCACGTCGGTGCAGTACATCGAGGAGCGCGAGGACGCCGGGGCGGCGGTGAAGCCGACCTGGTTGTTCACCACGACGTGCACGGTGCCGCCGGTGCGGTAGCCGCGCAGCTGCGACATGTTCAGGGTCTCCGCGACGACGCCCTGGCCGGCGAAGGCCGCGTCGCCGTGGACCTGGATCGGCAGCACCGGGAAGGTGGTGCCGCCCTGGTCCAGGATGTCCTGCTTGGCGCGGGCGATGCCCTCGACGACCGGGTCGACCGTCTCCAGGTGGGAGGGGTTCGCGGCGAGCGAGACCTTGATGGTCTCGCCGTCCAGGCCGGTGAAGGTGCCCTCGGAGCCCAGGTGGTACTTGACGTCGCCGGAGCCGTGCATCGACTTCGGGTCGAGGTTGCCCTCGAACTCGCCGAAGATCTTGCCGTACGGCTTGCCGACGATGTTGGCCAGCACGTTCAGGCGGCCGCGGTGGGCCATGCCGATGACGGCCTCGTCGAGGCGGTGCTCGGCGGCGGAGTCGATGGTCGCGTCCAGCAGCGCGATCAGCGACTCACCGCCCTCCAGCGAGAAGCGCTTCTGGCCGACGTACTTGGTCTGCAGGAAGGTCTCGAAGGCCTCGGCCGAGTTCAGGCGGCGGAGGATCCGCAGCTGCTCCTCGCGCTCGGGCTTCGCGTACGGCTTCTCCAGGCGCTCCTGCAGCCACTTGCGCTGCTTCGGGTCCTGGATGTGCATGTACTCGATGCCGACGGTGCGGCAGTACGTGTTGCGCAGCAGGCCGAGGATGTCGCGGAGCTTCATCATCTTCTGGCCGCCGAAGCCGCCGACCGCGAACTCGCGCTCCAGGTCCCACAGGGTGAGGCCGTGGGTGGTGACGTCCAGGTCGGGGTGCTTGCGCTGCTTGTACTCCAGCGGGTCGGTGTCGGCCATGAGGTGGCCGCGGACCCGGTAGGAGTGGATCAGCTCCATGACGCGCGCGGTCTTGTTGACCTCGTCGTCGTGGGTGGTGGCGACGTCGGTGGCCCAGCGGACCGGCTCGTACGGGATCCGCAGCGACTCGAAGATCTCGTCGTAGAAGCCCTTTTCGCCGAGCAGCAGGCGGTGGATCTCGCGCAGGAACTCGCCGGACGCCGCGCCCTGGATGACGCGGTGGTCGTAGGTCGAGGTCAGCGTCATGATCTTGGAGACGCCCAGCCGGGACAGGGTCTCCGGGGCGGAGCCCTGGAACTCGGCCGGGTACTCCATGGCGCCGACGCCGACGATGGTGCCCTGGTTCTGCATCAGGCGCGGCACGGAGTGCACGGTGCCGATGCCGCCGGGGTTGGTCAGCGAGACCGTGACGCCGGTGAAGTCGTCCATGGTCAGCTTGTTGGCGCGGGCCCGGCGGACGATGTCCTCGTAGGCCTGCCAGAAGCCGAAGAAGTCGAGCGTCTCGGCCTTCTTGATGGCCGCGACGACCAGCTGGCGGTCACCGTTCGGCTTGACCAGGTCGATGGCCAGGCCGAGGTTGACGTGCTCCGGCTTGACCAGGAAGGCCTTGCCGTTCTCCACCTTGTAGCTGTAGTTCATGCCCGGGGCGGCCTTGATGGCCTGGACCAGGGCGTAGCCGATCAGGTGGGTGAAGGAGACCTTGCCGCCGCGGGCGCGCTGCAGGTGGTTGTTGATGACGATGCGGTTGTCGATCAACAGCTTCGCCGGCACGGCGCGGACCGAGGTCGCGGTCGGCACCTCCAGCGAGGCGTCCATGTTGGTGGCGACGGCCTTGGCCGGGCCGCGGAGCTGGATCAGCTCGGGGCCGGCGGCGGCAGCGGGCTCGGCCGGCGCCGGGGCGGCGGCCTTGGGGGCCGGGGGCGCGGCGGGCGCGGCGGCGAGCGGAGCCGGGGCGGCGGCCGGAGCGCC